>PGYS01000185.1 GCA_002839795.1 Ignavibacteriae bacterium HGW-Ignavibacteriae-3
TTGAGTAGCTGAGAAATAAATTAGCGAAATCTGAAAGCGGTATAGATTTAAGTTTCTGGCTGTTTCTTAATTCAATTTCCTTCTTAAATTCGGAAAGGAACCTGAGAGCCTCCGCTTTAATTTTTGTTCGTGTGGATATGCCTGTTATTTTGCCATCGGGTTTGAAATAGACAATATAATATCTTCCATTTTTACGCTTAGTGAGAATCATAATTCATCTCCTTTGCGTTCAAAAGAATTGACAATTGATAGTAGAAAAATTAGTAAGTAGGTAAAAAAGGTTTGAAATCAGAATAGAATTAAACAAACCCAACAGTTTAGGAAACTGCTGCTCTATCCTTCTGAGCTACGGGGGCATTTAAAGTTTAAAAACGAACTATTAGCATAAATTCGCTTAATAATACGGTATTTTTCTAATCAAATGCTTTCAAATTCGCGATCAAAATATATGAATAGGATTTTCAAATAAAAAATGAATTGAGAAAGCACATTCAGTCCAGTACAATCAAATTGTATTTGCCTCTCTTTTTTGATAATTTTTGCAACGAATTTTTGAATTAAAATATCAGGAGAAACGAGAATGACAACGATCATCGATGTATGGGGCAGGGAGATTCTGGACTCGCGTGGTAATCCGACTGTGGAAGTGGAAGTAACATTAGAGTGCGGTGTGGTGGGAAGAGCAGCTGTTCCAAGCGGTGCTTCGACCGGTGAAAATGAAGCTGTGGAATTGAGAGACGGAGACAAGACGCGATATAACGGATTAGGAGTCTCCAAAGCCGTCGAAAATGTTAATGATAGAATAGCGGATGAATTGATTGATTTTGACGCAACCGATCAGATTGGAATTGATAATTTTCTTTGCGAACTGGATGGTACGCCGACTAAATCGGAATTAGGCGCAAATGCTATTCTTGGTGTTTCGCTTGCCTGCGCAAAAGCTTCCGCTGAAGCGCTCGGTCTTCCTTTATACCGTTATGTAGGCGGTGTTAACGCGAGAACATTGCCGGTTCCTATGATGAATATTCTTAACGGCGGCAAACACGCGGATAACAATGTTGATTTCCAGGAATTTATGGTAATGCCTGTTGGAGCTCCGACATTTAAGGAAGCTCTCAGATACGGCGCCGAAACTTTCCATTCATTAAAATCAGTCTTAAAGAAAAAAGGCTACAACACCGCGGTTGGAGATGAAGGCGGTTTTGCTCCCAATTTGAAATCTAATGAGGAAGCAATAACAGTAATCCTCGAAGCCATAGAAAAAGTTGGTCTGACAGCAGGAAAAGATATTTTCATTGCTCTCGATCCGGCAGCGAGTGAGATGTGGGACAATGAAAAAAAATCCTATTTCTTCTTCAAATCGGATAAATCCTACATGGCCCCCGAGAAGATGGTTGATTACTGGGCAAACTGGGTTAGGCAGTATCCTATAATTTCTCTAGAAGACGGAATGTCGGAATTTGACTGGGACGGCTGGAAATTACTGACAGACAAAGTCGGCGGTAAAATTCAATTAGTTGGTGATGACCTCTTTGTTACCAATACGGATTATTTGGCAAAGGGAATTGAAAAAGGAACTGCCAATTCAATCCTGATTAAAGTAAATCAAATTGGTACTCTTACAGAAACACTGGATGCAATCGAAATGGCAAAACGCGCAAGTTATACCGCGGTTATGTCTCACCGTTCCGGTGAAACTGAAGATACAACTATTGCAGATTTAGCTGTGGCAACCAATTGCGGCCAGATTAAAACCGGCTCTGCAAGCAGGACAGACAGGATTGCAAAATATAATCAGTTAATCAGAATTGAAGAAGAATTAGATACAACGGCAATCTTTGCAGGTATTGCGGCAATAAATTACAGCGGTCAATAATTGCAGCGATTTCATCATTGGGCCCCCGGTTGTCCAGGGGGCTTTTTTGTCTAATCTAATAATTAAAACTTTCCGCTTGAGGAATTATGGCAAAACAGACAATTAAAACTGTAAGCGAAATAATAAAAAAAAATAAAATTGAATTTATTGATCTGAAATCAATCGACCTTTCCGGACGCCTTCATCATATCTCTCTTCCTGTATTTGACGGTATAATGAAAAAATTAACCTCTGAAGGTGTCGGATTTGACGGTTCAAGTTTCGGTTTCCGCAAAGTCGAAAACAGCGATATGATAATGATTCCCGATCTCGATACCGCTGTTATTGATCTTTTCCGCGATGCGCCGACCTTAAGTTTTTATACCAATATTGTTCTTACCGATGCAAAACACTCACAGTTTAATCAGGATGGAAGATTCCTTGCCAGACAGGCGGAATTACTCCTTAAAAAATTTACCGGAGCGGACAAATCATGGTGGGGCCCTGAATTCGAATTTTACATTTTCTCAAAAGTTGAATACGATACACGTACCGCCACTTCCTATTACAAAGTTGAACATGCGGAAGAGTTCTATAAGAGAGCATATCACGCGGCAAATCCTTTTGATATTTATGATGATTTTCGTGATGAGGCATCCAAACTTTTGCAGAAGTTCGGGATCAGAATTAAATATCATCATCATGAAGTCGGCGAAAGGGGCCAGCAGGAAATAGAAACTTATTTCAGCGATCTATTGGCATCGGCGGATAATATAATTACCGCTAAATATGTTCTATTTAATCTCGCCCGTCAGAAAGATTTATCGCTTACTTTCATGCCAAAGCCGATGTATCAGCAGGCCGGCAACGGTTTGCATCTCCATCTTTATCTTACAAAGAACGGAAAAAATGCGTTTTATAAAAAGGGCGAATATGGAAACATGAATGAACTGGGGCGGTTTTTTATCGGCGGCATGCTGAAGCATGGTCCGGCTCTTTCCGCATTTACCAATCCGAGTACAAACTCGTATAAAAGATTAGTACCCGGTTTTGAAGCTCCGGTTGCATTAACATACGGACGTGGCAACAGGGCATCGGCTATAAGAATTCCAAAATATGTATCAAACCCTGATGAAACACGTTTTGAATATCGTCCGCCTGACGCAACAATAAATCCCCATCTTTGTTTATCAGCAATGCTGCTTGCCGGAATTGACGGCGTTGTAAATAAGATCGATCCTGTTAAAGAAGGATTCGGTCCATACGACAAAAATTTTCTCGACGAGGAACACAAAGACAAAATCCATTTTCTTCCCCACAATTTGACCGAGGCGATTGACGCTCTCGAGGCGGATAATGATTTTCTGAAACGAGGAAATATTTTTGATGACGCGCTTCTTCATCAGTGGGTCAAATTAAAAGAGGATGAAATTCACGCGATCGGCACTATGCCGCATCCGTTCGAATATAAAATGTATTTTACTTTATAATACCCGAGTAGATATACTTTAATCTGGATTTATTGAAGTAAAAATGTGAAGAAGAATTGATCATTTGAAGATTCTAATTGTCAATACAAAATTTCTCGGTGATCTGATTGTCTCTACCCCGGGCTTCAGATCACTCAGAAAAAAATACCCGGACGCGGAGATAGTTCTTCTGGTCAGGAAAGGTTATGAAGATGCCGTGAGGAATAATCCGAATATCAACAGGATTATTCCTTTTGATTTCGGTTTAAAATCAAGAGGCGTCTTTAGCAGAATAGCAGGGGAAATTAAATTTATCCGTCAAATCCGCAATGAAAAATTCGACGCTGTTATCTCACTTCACCCGGGAGACCGAATTGCCTTCCTTTCATGGTTCAGTAATGCGAAAATCAGGATTGCTCCCCGGAAACAATCATTCAATTACCTGTTCAATGTTTTAGTTGATGTAGAAGAGGACTCAATAAGTTATTTGAGCTATTACAATAAGCTAATTACCGCCTTCACCAAAGAGGATGTAAAAGGAAAGCCGGAATTCCCGGTAATTACCGCCGACGCAAAGTGGGCAGAGGAATTTTTTCTCAGCAAGGGGATTCGTGAAAATGATTTTATTATAGGAGTTCATCCGGGCGCGAGCGAACCGACAAAAATCTGGCCTGCACAGAATTTTTCCGGATT
>PGYS01000040.1 GCA_002839795.1 Ignavibacteriae bacterium HGW-Ignavibacteriae-3
TGAGGGAGAATACATATCAATGGACAAGCCAAATTCCGAAATTGAAACTAATCTTGGCTTAAAAAAGAAATTTGAACAATACAAAGTCATTCCAGAAGGTATTAAAAGTTTTCAAGTCTTTAATCCAGCAGGGACAGATAGTAAAAGGACAGATTCCCTAGAATTTAGTATTCCTTTTGGAAGTTTATTGCCTTATGAACTTTCGGCTATAATGGGGATGAATGAAACCCAGGAAGACCGGTTTATCGATTTATGGGATAGGCAGGTAGCGGATATTGCAAATAAAACTACAAAACCGAAAAATCCTAGAAATCAATGGAAAGCTATACAAGAGAATGAGTTTCATGAAGAGCCCGAATATCCGGACTTAACTATTAAATCATTATTGGATCGATTAAATGAAGAAGTTAAAGAACAAAAAGGCTCTTCTAAAGCATCATGGCTTGTAGTAAAAAGATTATTAAAAAGATTGGAGAGATTTCGAATATTCGATTCTACTGACGAATTACTTGATATAAATGAACTACTAAAGGCAGGTAAAGTCAGTGTTATGGATCTAAGTAATTCTTACACTGTTCAGGTTAATAACATTGTAATTGCATACCTTTTGAAAAAGATCTTTTTGCAGAAAATAAAAATTCCTGAATTACCACCTACAATTATATTTATTGAAGAAGCACATACTTTTGTTAGTAAAGAAAACGCGGCCAAAATGGAAGCATTATTGGATAGACTCCGCGAGGTTACAAGACGTGGAAGAAAAAGATGGCTCGGCTTATGTTTTATTTCACAACAACCCTCCCACATACCTGAAGAAATTTTTGAATTATGTAATACGAAAATCATACATCAAACAACAGGTAGCCGGAACCTAAATGCCTTAAAAATATCCGGCGGGAATATTAATGATGCTATTTGGGACGATGTTCCTACATTAGGACAGGGAAGAAGCATTATTATCTCACCACAATTTCAGCACCCAATAATGACAAATATGCGGCTATGTAAAACTAATCGCGAGCACACGGAATAAATATGGGCCTAAAGACTATTGAATTCACACCAAAAGCTAGATTAATTCAAATTCTTGGCGAGCATCTAATTAAAGATGCTACTGTGGGTTTGATAGAATTAGTTAAAAACAGTTATGACGCTGATGCAACATCAGTAGAGATAATAATAGAATCATTAAATAGCAAAGAAAGTAAAATTATTATTAAAGATAATGGTTCTGGCATGGATGAAGAGACATTTGTTAATATGTGGATGAATCCGGCATCTGGACATAAAGAAATTCAGAAAGAAAATAAAAAAAGAACAAAACTCGGAAGATTGCCCCTCGGGGAAAAAGGTGTTGGAAGATTCGCTGTTCAGCAAATCGGCAATAGGTTAAAAATGTATAGTAAAATGAAGAATGATGAGGAAGAATTAGAAGTAGAAATTAATTGGCGGGATTTTGATGATCATAGTAAAAACCTTTCGCAAATATCCATTCCTTATCAATTAAAAAAAAATGAACATTTTGACAAATCGAAATGTGGAACTATTCTCGAAATCTCCGAGCTGAAATCAGCTTGGTCTGATGATGATATAAGAAGAACTGCAACCTCACTTAAAAGAATGAAAAGTCCTTTCAAAGGAGCAAATGACTTTGATGTTTCCCTAAAATTTATTAACTGTCCAGAAGAATATACGAAATATGAAAATCTTGAACCATCGGACATACTCGAGAAAGCACATTATAAATTTTATGGGCTAATTGATGAAAAATCAAACATTGATTTCGAATATAGTTTTAACATGCCCGGTTTTAAATCCAAGACAAAAGAAGGAAAACTGAATTTGATGCAGGATTTTGGAATTAATGCAGGGCAAGAACTAAAATGCGGGGGTTTCTTTGTTAATTTCTTCGTTTATGATAGAAAACCAAAGTCCTTAAAGTCAAATGCAATATCAAAAATTGATTTAAATGAGATGTGTGGTGTTAGCGTCTTTCGTGACGGAATTAGAATACTACCCTATGGTGAAAAGGGTAACGATTGGTTAAATCTTGATAACAGACGCATTCAAACGCCTGGCGAGACTATAGGAAACGATCAAATAATTGGACTTGTTGAAATCAATCAAGTAGAGAATAATGAATTAAAAGATAAAACGAATCGAGAAGGATTAATTGAAAATTACGCTTATCGTCAGTTTGAGAAACTATTAATAGGGGTTGTTTCAGTCCTCGAAAAAGAAATGAGAGATGATAGAAAAATAGTAAATCCGGAAAAGAAAAAATCCGAGGAATCTGTATCAGGAACGATTAGTGATGTAAAGAATAAGTTAGACTATCTTACTAAATTTATTAAAGCAGAGAAACCCGAAGATTCTGCCAATCTAATGTCTGAAATGAAAAGCGTTATTTCGAAGGTAGATGAAATAAAAAAATTGGCAAATGAAGAAGTTGAAAATTATGAACAAGTAAATAAAATGCTATTTAATCTTGCCGGCACAGGTTTGGCTGCAGAAAGATTTACACATGAATTTGCACGACTTGTTAGTGGCGCAAGCTCATCGCTCGATCGCCTAGAAAAGTTATTAGTAATTACACCCAGAATGAAAAAAGAAATCGAAGCTATAAGAATGGCACTCGAAGCACTCAAAAATGACATTAAATTACTCGGCCCACTGTTTTATGTTAAAAAAGTTGCTCGTGAAAAAGAGCTTGATCTTTTGCAAATAATTAAAAACACATTGTTATTACAACAACATGCTCTCGAAAAGGAAAATATTACATTAGAACTTGAAGGCGATTCTTTTGTGGTAAAGATGCGTGAAGGCTCCTGCATGCAGATATTTAACAACTTGATCGATAATTCAATTTATTGGTTGTCAAAAAAATCTGAAATTGACAAGAAAAAAATCAAAATTATAATGGATCCAAAAACTAAAGTGACATACATATCTGATAGTGGTCCTGGTATTGTGAATAGATATAAGGAGAAATTATTTGAGCCGTTCTTCTCTCTTAAAGCAGAAGAGGGTAGGGGGCTTGGTTTATATATTATTAAAGAAATTCTAGAAGAAAAGAATTGGAATATTCAAATAGTGGAGAAAGACGAATACCCAGGATTACTTAATGGAGCAAATTTTAAAATAATATTTGTTGATAAATATGAGTGAGTTAAAACGAATTCTTTTTGTTGATGATAATTGCGACTCCTTTAAAGAAAGCTTTGATGAGTATTTTGTTCCCAAAGGAATCGAGGTCGTCTATTGTCAAACAAAAGATGAAGGTCTTGAAAAACTTGATTTAAAAATTCATTATGATTTTGTTCTTCTTGACTGGTTTCTTGAGGATCCAGAAAATAGCATGTTGAGTGTCTCCTTTCTTTCAATATTAAAAACAAAATTGTTTGTACCTGTATTTATTTGGACACATCACCTTGAAAATTATGAGCAGGAATTACTTCAGGATGGCGTCCCATATCCCAAAGAATTAATTCAAGGCATTTCAAAAGAAGAACTTCAATCGCCTCAATTACAGGAGAAGATATCTGAATTATATTCTAAGAGTAATATTGCCCATCTGAGCGAAATATATAGAGAGACAATCAAGCTAAAACTTGAACAGGTGTTTTTCGAATTGTCAGAAATACCAGGAATTAATTTGCACACAATGCTCAAATCTATTTTGGGCGATAATAATAATGTAGATTGGAGTAATGATTTAATTCTTAATTTCATCCACAGAAAACTTTTAGCAGACGCTAGTTATATTAAAAAACTAAAGCATTTTCTTTCCACACAATCAGAAGGCAATGTCATACAAAGCGAAGAAATAAAAAACTCGTTTATAAACAAGATTATGTATTATAAACCTCTACCCAATAGATTAAGGTGTGGGGATATAATTAATTTTAAGGACGAAAACGATAATTCAAAACAAGCTATTATTATTAATCCTGACTGTGATCTCGCCAACGCGAATACTCGTTTTATTGAATTAGTAGAACTTAGATTGATTGAGGATAGTGAGCTAGGCCTAAATACTGAAAACAAAAAGAAAATAAAAGAATATAATCATTCATCATACTATTATTTCTCATCTTTAAAAAAAGACGATGATTATAAAGACTACGTTGCATTATTAAAAACAAGGATACTTTTAAGCGAAAAAGTTGACGAAAATACTGAAAAATACCCCAGGTCCTCTAAACAGCTTGATTATGAAGATTCTTATATTATCGGTAAAACGGTTGGCAAAATCGAATTTATTTGCAGTCTTGACGATCCATATAAAAGCGATTTTTTAAATCATCTACATAGTCACGATCTTAGAGTTGGAATTCCCGATATTAAAAAATTATGGAAAAGCTAACTCAAAAAATAATGACGGAACATCATAGATTCATTAGAGAATTCGAGTGGCGTAATCAATCCAAGCAATACAATATCCTGATAGCCGAATTCATGCTACAAAGAACAAAAGCTGAACAGGTAGAACCGGTCTATAAAAAATTTCTTAAACAATATCCCTACATAGTTACACTCTCAAAAGCAAAGCTAAAAAGTGTTGAAAAATATACTGCAACACTTGGCCGCCACAACCGTGCTCCATACTTTATTAACGCAGCAAAGTTTGTTGTCCATAATTGGAGCGGAAAGTTTCCCGAATCAAGAGACGAGCTATTAAAAATTCCCGGAGTCGGAAATTATGTAGCAGGTGCAATAATGGCAGTCTGCTATAATAATGCTGATTATGTAGTTGATAGTAACATTGCACGTTTTATTAATAGATATAATGGACTAACGTTAAAAGGAGAAATAAGAAGGAAAAAAATAATTATCGAGAAATCTAAAAAACTATTCAATGTAAAAGATCAAAGAAAATTTCTATTTGCTCTACTTGATTTTACCGCCCTCATATGTAAACCTATTAACCCACTATGCCCTGAATGCCCATTAAAGAAAAAATGTAAGTATTCTTAACAATTATTGAGTACAGTTAACAGCCTTATATTTCAATTCATATTCCCAACTTCGACAATCAATATTGTTGCATATTATTTTCATAGGCTTGAAAAATTAAGTTAATTTTGAAGAAACAAATTTTGAGTCGTTGTAAGAAAACGCATTTATTCATTTCTGTTGATTTTTTATGAAAGTAAGATTGATTTTATTTTTACTTTTATTATCAGCATTTATTTCCGCACAAGCAGTTTCGTTTATTGGAAACGTTGTTGATTCGATAAAAGGTAATCCTATTCCGGGTGCGACTATTTTCATCACAGGCAATTTTGCAACATCAACTAACAGTAGGGGAAATTGAACACGCAGCCTATAATGTGGGGCAACTCTGACTGCGCAGAAAATTCAGCGGCTTGCCTGCAACAGAATATTAATATAATCTTATGGACGTAAAGGAATATCTGTTAAGAATAGGTATTGAGACACCGGAAAAACCGTCGCTGGAATTCCTGACGGAACTTCAAAACCGGCATCTGTTGTCAATTCCCTTTGAGGACCTTGATATTCCTGACCGTGATAAAATTCTTCTCATTCCGGAAAAGATTTACAATAAAATAATTCACTCCAACCGGGGCGGATTTTGTTATGAACTTAATGGACTATTCTACCGGCTGTTAATACAGCTTGGATTTAATGTTGATATGCTTTCGGCCAGAGTCTATAATCATGAACGGGGTGACCTGGGTCCGGAATTTGATCACATGACTCTTCTGGTTCACCTTGAAAAAGACTATCTGGTTGATGTGGGTTTTGGAGATTCATTTCGCATTCCCATGAAATTTCCCGGCGGCGGGGTCAAAGATATTAGCGGGCAATATAAAATATTCTCGATCGATGAAAATGAATTCGATTTGATGAGAAAAGAAAAAGATGAATGGAAACTCCAATACAAGTTTAATGTCATTCCCCGCAATTTTTCTGACTTTGAAGGCATGTGCGAGTTTCAACAGACCTTTCCGGATTCAATATTCAGGAGCAGAATGATTTGTACAATTGCAACGCCATCGGGAAGAATAACCCTAAGTAATTCCGGCCTGACTATAACTGAAAACGGCAAAAAACTTAAAGCCGAAGTAAAAAACGAAACTGAATTTTATAAACTCTTAAGTAAATATTTCCGGATTGAACTATTATGATCTATGAATTCAAAAAGGGTAAATATCTGATCAGTTCAGATAAGAGAAAGTTGCAAATAAAAACGATTCATAATTTCCTAACTAATGCTTATTGGTCAAAAGGAATAATGATCGAACGCGTTAGAAAAGCAATAGAGGGATCACTCTGCTTCGGAGTCTATCACGAAAAAGAACAGGTCGGTTTTGTGCGTGTTGTTACTGATTATGCGAACTTCGGCTATATTGCGGATGTTTTCATAATTGAAAATTACCGGGGCAAGGGTTTATCCGTCTGGCTGTTGAAATGCATTCTAAACCTCCCCGAACTGAAAGATATAAAATCCTGGATGCTTGCAACTAAAGATGCTCACGGACTCTATTCTAAATTTGGCTTCGAGCAGTTGAAGAAACCACAAAAGTTCATGCAAAAAATAAATCCCAAATGTTTTTCAATAGTTCGTTAGGATCTCGGAAGCGGGGATAAATTTAATCGAAGCGGAGTGAATCATGCCGGGAATTACAGTAGCGGTAATTATACCTGTTCCGATAGCCCTTCAGGTTTTTATGCTTGCAATAAAACAGGAGAAAAGAAATCGTGAGGTAAAAGAAATTCTGCGCAGAATTGAAAAAAGTTTAAGGACAAGGATAAAGGTAATTAAAAACACCAAGCTTGCCATATGTTGATCTAATCTTCGCTATTTTAAAGTATCTGCTAAGTTAATAAATTCGAAAAGTCAGTTCGGAGATATTCATGAAACGTTTTTTGATAATATTTCTTCTTATTACTTCCGTCTCTGTATTTCCTCAGCAGAAAGTTAAAGTTACTTTGGAAGTTATTGCTCCCGCGCTTGATGACTCCGCCGGAATTTATGTCACCGGAAATCTTAAGGAACTTGGTGAATGGAGACCGGACCGGGTTATGCTTGACAGAAAAGAAAAAGGTCTCTGGGTAAAATCAATTGAAGTGTTAAAGGGAACGCGCCTGGAATATAAGTTTACAAAAGGCAGCTGGGAAAACGAGGCATTGGGCAGTGATTCATCCGTCCCGCAGAATTCCGTGTTGATTGCGAACAATGATACAACGGTTCAGAAGATAATTCTCAACTGGCGGGATAAATTTAATTTCAAGGTTAAGGGGCAGATAACCGGAACAGTTGTGCACCATAAGAATTTTGTTTTAGAAGGACTGAAACCGCGCGATATTTTCGTCTGGCTTCCGCCCGATTACATGACGAATTCTAAAAAACATTATCCGGTTTTTTATATGCATGATGGACAGAATCTTGTTGACCCAAAGACTTCAAACACTTTCATCGATTGGCAGGTTGATGAAACAGCCGACAGCTTAATCAGAAACGGAATTATTGAACCGTTTATAATAGTTGGAATTAATAACACCGCCGACCGTTCGGTTGAATACGGCAACACAAAGCTCGGGAGACTTTATATAAAATTAATTGTCGAACGGATAAAGCCGTTCATAGACAAAGAATACAGAACATTGCCGGAGGCTAAGCATACTGCGGTGGGCGGTTCTTCCATGGGCGGATTAATTTCAATGATGTGCGCATGGGAGCGTCCCGATGTGTTTTCCAAGGCGGCCTGCTTTTCCCCCGCGTTTAATATCGCCGACATCGATTACATTAAAAATGTTCTGGAATATTCCGGGACAAAAAAAAATATAACCATCTATATAGATAACGGGGGAGTCGATCTGGACGCGCGTCTTATGCCGGGAGTGAGGGAAATGGTAAATGCGCTGGAGAAAAAGGGATTTGTAAAGGATAAGGATTTGTTCGTTGTTTATGATATGGCGGCAACGCATAACGAAGCCGCGTGGGCAAAGCGTGCTGGACTGCCGATTAAAATATTTTTTGGAGAATAAAAAAACGGGAGTTCCCGCGCCTATTAGCAGTATAATATTATTTTGAGTAATGCCTATGAGAATATTGGTTGGTTCTAAAAATCCTGTTAAGATTGATTCCGTAAGGGAAGCTTTCGCCAATTATTTCAAAGATATTGAAGTGATCGGTTGTGATGTTGATTCCGGTGTTTCTCCTCAGCCGGTGAATGATGAAACCTTTATCGGTGCACGGAACCGGACCCTGAAGCTGAAAGAATTAAATAAGGAGGAAAATCTTTCGGCTGATTTATTTGTGGGTATAGAAGGAGGTATTGTAAGGCGGTTTGATTTATGGTTTGCTTTCGGATGTATGTGTGTGGCGGATAATGATGGGAATGTCGGATTCGGAACTTCGACTCATTTTGAATTGCCGGACTCTGTGGTTGAAAAGCTTTTAAAAGGAATTGAACTTGGCGACGTAATGGATGAAATAATGAATCAGCAGAATACAAAACAGAAGCACGGGGCAATCGGGTTCTTCACAAACGGGGTAATGAACAGAAAAGAACTTTACATTGAAGGTTTGAAAGTTGCTGCTATACCTTTTCTGCATAAAGATATGTATTTCAAATAATCTTGCTCATAATCTTGATCTTGAACGTATGATAAAGAGCGGGATCAAGTGTATCGGCAGGAAAATGATCATAAATTATTTCGAGAGGAGAAACAATGACATTTCAATTTTACCAGGTTGACGCGTTTACGTCAAAACTTTTCGGAGGAAATCCCGCGGCGGTTGTCCCGCTTGAAAAATGGCTTGACGATACAACACTTCAAAATATTGCAGCGGAGAATAATCTATCGGAAACCGCTTTTTTTGTGAAAGAAAAAGATCATTATCACATCCGCTGGATGACTCCTGTGAACGAGGTGCCGTTATGCGGGCATGCAACGCTCGCATCCGCATTTGTGATTTTCAACTACATTGAAAAAAACAGCAATAAACTTAGTTTCATGTCAAAAAGCGGAGAGCTGATCGTTACCCGGGATGGTGATAGTCTGACCATGGATTTTCCTTCTCATAAACCGGCTCCGGTCGGGATTGATGAAAAGTTTGAAAAGTGCTTTGGTAAAAAACCGCTTGAAGTTTTACAGAATGGATTTTATCTCCTTGTAATTTTTGATTCAGAGGAATATATAAGAAATTTAAAACCTGACTTCGAACTCATCAAAGGACTGCATCCGCACGCGGTAATAGTTTCGGCAAAAGGGAATGAGGTCGATTTCGTTTCAAGGATGTTTGCGCCCAACGAGGGAATTAACGAGGATCCCGCAACCGGATCCTCGCATACTGTCCTCGTGCCTTACTGGTCAGAAAAACTTGGTAAGAAAAATTTTCGTGCGCATCAGGTTTCCCGGCGTATGGGTGAACTCATTTGCGTCGAGGAGGGAGCCAGAGTTAAAATTTCGGGTAAAGCTGTGCTTTATGCCACAGGAAGTTTATTTTTAGGTTTATAATTAAGATAATTTCATGCATATTAACCGCTATTATTTTGGCTTTTTTGCTATTTTTGCCGGACAAAGAGATAATTTTTGTAGAGGATTCAGCTTGATATGAAAATTTTTCGTGGTGTAATTTCTCTGCTGCTGATCGGGTTTGTGCTTTCATGCGAAGCCCCGAGGCTGAATCCGCTGGATCCGCTTAATCCTGATTACATTCTTTCTTCCGTTGAAGGTGTTGTTCAGACTGCCTCTTTGCCCCATCAGCCGCTTTCCGGAGTAAAAGTTTTCTGGAAGAATAATAACATACTCGTTGAAACTGATGCAGCGGGAAAATTCTTTATTGATCAATTGCCTCGAAATCAGGGATGGCTTTATTTCGAAAAGGATGGATTCAGTAAAGATTCATCCCGCATTACCTTTAACGACCGGAAAATTCAGCTCGGTGAAAAATACCTGAACGCAATTCCGATGCTCGATAATCTTATTTTCTATACGGTCATTATCAACAGATACCCGGATCAGCAGATTGATTCACTTGTTGTTAGGGCAAAAATATCTGATGCGGAAAACGATGTAGCCTCGGTATTTATTCGTTGCGCGGATTTAAGTATCAATAAAAGTTTAGCTTTCAATTCAGCCAGCGGATATTACGAGAAGAAATTTACTTCCGGCGACCTCGGGTTGAATTCAATAGATCAGGGGATCGGTAAAAATTTTGAGATTATTGCAATCGACAAAGCGGGAAAGGAATTCATTACAGGTACTACGACAATAAAAAGAACTATACGCCAGGACATCTCATTCCTTTCCCCCGCAAATCTTGCGGTTGTTAAGAAGCCGGTAAAATTCATCTGGAATAGATTTTCAGTCGGGTTCAATTTTAATTATATACTAGAGATATATCCGATTGACAATTCCTCGGTATGGAAAATACAGGTGCTTAATATTCCTAAAACTGACATTGAGATTTCAGCCGGCACGCCGGAATTCAATCTTAATAATTTATCTCCCGGGGAATATTTCTGGGTAATCTGGGCTATCGATGATTTCGGGAACAAAGCGCGATCCAGGCCCGCATCGTTTGTTATTCAATAAAAAATAAAACAGCATTATTAAATGAGCAATTTTTTTAAGGAAAATATTAATCACATTAAGAATCTATCCAAGGATGAATTCGAATCTCTGTATGAATTCACACAGATTCTTAATTCTGCAACGCGTCAGGATCTGCTGATAGAAGACGCGATTGATATTGTTATTAATGTCATTAATGCGGAACGGGGTCTCTTTGTCAAGTATGACGAATCGAATGATACTTTTTCAATTATCTCCGCGCGTAAAATTTCTAATGAGACAATAACCGATCTTCACGAATTTTCTTCGGGCATTCTGCAAAAAGTGATAAAAGAAAAAAAACCTCTTCTTTATCATGATGTAATGGGCGATCCGCATCTTTCGCAGTTCGAGAGCGTTCAGATACAAAGAATAAAATCTGTTATCGGTGTTCCAATTACCCGCGATGGAAAAGTCTGGGGTGTTATAGTCGCTGACAGCCAGCTGGACAGACGTGAATTTACAGACGAAAACCTTTTGTTCCTGAGCTTCTTTTCGAATCTTGTTTCGCTCGCGCTGGACCGTATAATTAAACTGGAAGAATTAGAGAAGGAAAATCAGATTCTCACAAACCGGCTTCAGTCATTATTTGAGATTCCGGATATGATCGGTGAAAGTCCGGTGATGAGAAATCTTTCTCAGGTTCTTTATAAAGTGGCGCTGACTGATGCAACCGTTTTAATTACGGGCGAGAGCGGAACAGGTAAAGAGATCGCCGCAAAAGCAATTCATGATTTGAGCAAAAGAAAAGATAAACCGTTCCTTGCTCAATTCTGCGGCTCGATTCCGGATAATCTTCTCGAAAGCGAATTGTTCGGCTACAAGAAAGGCGCATTTACGGGAGCGAACAGCGATAAACAGGGACTGCTTGAAGCCGCCGACGGCGGAACATTTTTCCTGGATGAGATCGCTGATATTTCAATTGCACTTCAGGCTAAACTGCTTCGCGTTCTGGAGAATAGAGAAATAATCCGCCTGGGTGACGTTAAGGTAAGAAAAATCAATGTCCGCATAATAACAGCTACGAATAAGGATCTTCAGGCTCTTGTTAAAGACGGCTCGTTCAGGGAAGATCTTTTTTACAGATTAAATGTTTTCCCGATTCATATCCCTCCGCTGAGGGAAAGACGAAATGATATCCCGCTTCTTATTGATTCATTTATTAAAAAATTCAGCGAAAAAAAGATGTCGATTGATCCGGCGGCAATTAAAAAACTTGAAAATTATTATTGGCCGGGAAACATAAGGCAGCTGATAAATGTAATACACCGTGCAATCATTTTATGTGAAGGCGAGAAATTGGGCTCCGATCATATTATACTGGAAGATTCATCCGTAGCGGACAGCTTTAAGGGCACTCTCCGCGAGTACGAAATGATTCTTCTTAAAAAACGGCTTGAGGAATTTAACAGCAATAGAACTCTTACCGCAAAATCTTTGGATGTCTCCGTGAGATGGATTCAGCTTAAATTAAAAGAAATGGGCGAACAATAAAATGTCATCTCTTACTTCTGAAATATTGTTCGAAAAGTTTCAGGTTATTGAAGTCCTCAAGAAAGATGAGCACGCAGGGGTCTTTCTTGCAAATCATATTTATCTGAATAAAAAAATAATTCTTAAAGTTCTCAACACTCAGAAATTGCCGGATCCCTCCATGGTTGAACGTTTCAAGCGTGAAGGAAAAATCCTGGCGAAGCTCGATCACCCGAATATCATTAAAGTGCTTGATTTCGGAATGAGCAAAGAGTTCTTCTACATCTCTTTTGAATATATAGAGGGTGAATCTCTACGGCACATTTTCAAAACAAAAACGCTTTCACAGGAACAGAAAGAACACGTAATGATTCAGCTTTTAAAGGGGCTGGATTATGCGCATAAGAACGAGATAATACACCGTGATATAAAACCCGAAAATATTTTCATCGATAAAAATTTAAATGTTAAACTCGGCGATTTTGGTCTTGCTCTTTCCGCCGAAGATAATTTTGTGACAAATCCTTACTCTATCGTCGGTACGCCGAGTTATATGAGTCCGGAACAGGTAAGAGGCGCAAAGCTTACGCCGCAAAGCGATATATTTTCCGCTGGGGTTGTGCTGATTGAATTATTCACCGGCAAAAATCCTTTTCTTCGTGATAATGTAAGTCTTACACTTAATGAGATAATGGCTTATGATGAAAATGAAATTGTAAAACAGACGGAAGATCAGCAGCAATTGATAAAAGATATATTTTTCCGGATGCTGAGAAAAAATATATCTCAGCGATATGATTCTGCCGAACAAATTTTAGATGAGTTGAATGTTCATGTTGATCAGCCGACAATTGTAATTGATAATGTTGACAGAGAGGGAAAAAAATCAAAACTTGCGTGGACTTTGATAATTATAATTTTTGTTGGTATTGCCTCGATTTTTATTATTCCCTTAATAATGGATCAGCAGAACCGGAAAAGTTTAATTCCGGAAACTGAACAGGGAAATATTTTATCTGAGAATAATTCGCCGGGTTCTAATACAGCGGAAAAATTAAACCGGGATGCGGGCAATCTTCTCAATACTGATAAATCCAAAGAACCGACAGCTGAAAATAAAAATCAGGAGTCTGTCAGCAATCAGAAAGAAGATTCAGCGCCAAATCAAATCAATGCAGTCGGTACCGGCTGGATAGATATAAAAACATATCCTCTGAATGCAGACATATCTATCAGCGGAGAGAGTTACGGTAAGACTCCTTTCGACCGTTCATTTCCCATTCGGACGGGCGAATATACTATTACATTTAAACATCCCAATTACCCGACGTATTTTAAGACTGTTACGGTTGAAGCGGATAGAATAACCCAGGTAAATGTTAACCTTGAGACAGAGACAATGGGATTTCTCTATTGCGAAGTTTTCCCTCTCAAAGGTGAAATTTTTATTAACGGAGTTAAGAAAACAGAACTGCCTATGCGTTCAACAGATTTTATAAAAGTCGCACCGGGCCCGGTTCGGCTTGTTATTAGAAATTCTAATTTTAAAGATATTGACACGTTATTTTCTGTAAATGTTAAGGACACCCTTCACCTTAGATTTAAATTTAAGAGTGAATAATTTTTACCGCTCCTTAAAGGAAGTTATATTGAACAAGATGAAAAAAATATTAATCATATTATTTATGTTTGCTGCGGGAGCCGCTGAGGCCCAGTTAAGATGGCAGGTGGTTGGGACTATGCCGTATCCGGTTTCAGGCGCGCAGGTTGTATATGATATTGCCGCCGCAAGCGATAAGATCTATCTTTTAGGGGGCTACTCCGATTCTCTCCAGAGCGCTGTTGACTGGATTCAGGAATATGATGTTGCTAAGAACAGCTGGAAAATTGTCGGGAATATGCTTCAGCCGAGAGATCAGTTTGTGGCCGATATCTGGAAGAATAATATTCTCTATTTCGGTGGAACAATTGATGCCTCCACCGATAAAACGGCCATCGAATCCTGGGATTATAAAATTGTTACAAACCTGGCTTCTGCTTTTTCACGTAACAAAAATTTCGGGAGAGTATTTTCCACAGGACAAATTGTGGGGGATAATTTTTACATAATCGGCGGAGATCCTTCGGTCGCGAGTGACCCTGTTTCATACATTGCCGCCTATAATTTAAATACAAAACAGGTTGGTTTTACGTTCGATTTACCAACGCCCGATCCTCCGCGCCAGAGAATGACATTTATAGTGGGAGATAATATCTATATCTTCGGAGGTGTGACTAACGGAGTACTAAAAGCGATTCAAAAATTCAATATTAGCAGTCAAAAACTTGATAACCTGCCGGAACAATTAGTGGAATCGCGCGCTGCCGGCTCAGCGGTATATAATCCGTTAAGCAAAAAGGGATTCCTTATCGGCGGTTATAATGAAACTCAAAACGCGATGAATTCTGTCGAGCAGGTTGAAATTCAAACCGATGGTTCATTAAAGATTACGCAAACCGTACCACTTACTTATGCCCGTACCGGACTGATGGCAGTTGCATACAAAAATGGATTTGTTGTTGTGTTCGGAGGGAGAACAGACCGGGGACGCCTCGGCAAAGTTGTTCCCTATTACGAAATTCTAAGGGAAGATCCCGCTTCTGTAAATGATGATTTACTGCCGAAAGAATTTACTCTTAACCAGAATTATCCCAATCCTTTTAATCCATCCACGAATATCAGCTATCAGCTGTCATCGGGAAGTTTTGTGTCTCTTAAAATCTATGATGTTATCGGTAAGGAAGTCGCTGTTTTAAAAAATGAATTCCAGAATGCGGGAATTTACTCCGTTCAATTAAATGTGGAAAAGTATAAACTTACCGCCGGAATATATTTTTACAGATTAACTGCCGGCTATTATTCCGCAACCAAGAAAATGATCTTGCTCAAATGATAAAAAATATTCTTTTCATATTGCTGCTTGCCGGATTATCTACCTCGCTTGCGCAGGAGGTTACCTACGACAAAGTTAAAAAACTGTTTGAGAATTTTGAATATGATGAAATGATCAAAAAGTCCGATCAGCTGATTGAGAGGGGAAATTTAAGCGACTCCCTCTTAATAGAACTTCATATGATGCGCGCAAATATTTTTTATTCAAAAAGCGAAGATCAGTTTACAAGAAAAAGTTTCGAGAGTATTTTAAAAATCAGAAAAATTTATTCGCCCGACCCGTCAGTAACTTCTCCTAAACTGATCGCAATATTTAACGAGGTTAAAGCTGATTTTCTGAGAAGATTTCCGGATGTAGTGCAGCCGCTCGATTCCACCATGCATAAACCTGAAATTAAATATCAAAAACAATTTCCCGAAGTAAGCGCCGTTGTTAAAAATTTATTTGTTCCGGGACTGGGCCAGATTCATCACGGCAACAACACGAAAGGATGGCTTACTGCTGTCGCATCGGTATTAAGCATCGGCGGTGTAGTTTATTTAACAATAGACACAAATAATAAACAAAACGATTATCTCAAAGAAACTAACCGGGCGTTGATGCAGCAGAAATATGACGATTATAGTAAATCATACAAACTCAGAAACTCTGCTATAATAACTTTTGCTGCCATATGGATTTATAGCCAGATAGATCTTATCTTTTTTTCAAAGAACCCATCGTCCGATGAGAGAATCCCTGTAAACGGATTAATTAACCTGAACTCTCGCGGAGACAATCTTCAGTTAAGTTTTAATATTCCCTTCTGACTCCCGCACTGTGGATAATGTGGCCTGTAGATTCTGAACATATAAATATTCTGTTGATATCTTCATTTCATTTCTCTACTTTGTCTGAGCGATAGAAAGGGATTTGAATGCATGCAGAAGAATTAATTGATGAACTTCGGAACCATGGAGATAAACGGGCAGTCTCGATCAGACAAAAGCAGGGATTCAATACTGAGAACTATCTGGGAGTGGATGTTAAAAAAATAGCGGCTATCGCAAAAAAAGTTAAAAAAAATCATAAACTTGCCGATCAATTACGCAAGTCCGGTATTCATGATGCAATCCTGCTATCATTCTTTATTGACGAACCTAAAAAAATATCTGTTCAGGAAGCTAAAAATATTATCAGGCAGATCGACTTTCCGGAATTAACCGACTCGTTCTGTGCTCATATCCTGATAAACTCGCCACATATTTATGATCTTATTGATGAGTGGAAGGATAGTTCAAGGGAGATGATAAAAAGATCGGCATATATGGGCGTGCATGAACTTGCCCGCAACAACCGAAAACTCGAAGATGATTATTTCTGGGAATTTATGGACAGAATCGAGAAGGAAATTGGATTTTCAAAAAATTGGATCAAGGACGCGATGGCTCATGCATTAATTAGCATTGCGAACCGGACTGAAAAATTGAAAAACAAAGCCGCCGCGGTGGTAAAAAACATCGGTAAAATAAAAATTGAATATCCAAAAGGTTCCAGAGTGGCCCCGGCCCCGCTCAAAGAGTTCATTTCTGGTCTGCAATCAAAGAACTCATAAAAATCAGCCGGAAGTGCAGTAATGATATATAATCGCAGTTTTCTATTTTGCGGATAATTCATATATTGCCAAGCGTAATTGAAAAAGAAATAATGATCAGATATGGATTTTAAATTAGAAAAAATAGGGGATGTGGCAATAGTGCATGTTTTTTTAAGCAGGGCTACTCTTGCGAAGGCCATTTTATTTAAAGATTTCGTTTCTGCGGTTGTAGCCGAAGGGACGGTAAAAATTGTTGTTGATCTGAGCATCTGTGAGTATGTAGATTCAACATTCCTCGGAGCAATGGTTGCCTTACTGAAAAAGACCAATTCCTTAAGCGGCGATCTGAGACTTGTTTATAATAAAGAAATGCCTTCTTTGGTTTTTGTGTTAACCAGAATGGATAAAGTATTCAAAGTGTTTCCCAGCCTGGATGATGCCGTAGATAGTTTTACCGGCGGAAAACCAAAACTTGCCTGGAAATAATTTACTCCTCAAGCTGAACAATTTTATAAACTTTATCATATTGTCTTACAAGTTCATCGCATAAAATAGTTATATCGTTTCCTTTTGTAACAATATTTAATTCATTCTCATCCTGCATCATCTTTTCAATTGTAAGCTCCACCACTCCTGTTGTGCTTCCTATGATGTAAATTGAATCACCCGATTTAATATCATCGGCCTCAATTCTAATGAACGCAACTTTACTCTTTTTGTAATAGTTGAGGATTTTTCCGATATAAACTTTTCTGGTGGTTGCAATGCTTCCGTAAGTCTTTGTGTAGCTTTCCGATCCGGGCTCGCCGAAATAAAATCCGCTTGAAAATCCTCTGTTGTATACCTTTTTTAGTTTTTCCACGAACTCCGTCTTTCTCGCTTCATCCAGTTTCTCCTCAAAAAAGAGATCAATTGCCTGACGGTATACAGAAACAACGTTCGCAATATATTCGGGGCTTCTTTTTCTTCCCTCAATCTTTAACGCATCAACCCCGGCCTCAATTATTTTGTCTATGAATTCAATGGTGCATAGATCCTTAGGTGACATTACATAGTCTTCGCCAAGCTCGAGTTCATATTTTTCATCAATGTCCGTAATTTTATATTCTCGTCTGCATGGTTGAATGCACTCGCCTCGGTTCGCGCTTTTTCCAAATATATCATGACTCATAAAACATCTTCCGCTGATTGCGATGCACATTGCGCCGTGGACAAAGGTTTCGATCTCTATGCCGGATTTGTTTTTGATCTCCTTAATTTTATCCAGAGTACATTCCCGCGCCAGAACAATCCTGTAAGCCCCGAGCTTTTCATAAAATTTAACTGCGGCGGAATTTGAAGCTGATGCCTGTGTACTGATACAGAACGGAATCCCTAACTCAATGCACTTTTGAATAACGGACATATCCCAGCAGATTATCATCGTAATGCCGGCCTCTTTTGCCGTACGCAGGATTCTATCAAGTTCTTCAAGTTCCTCTTCAAAAACAATTGTATTGAGAGTTAAATGTGTATCAACATTGCGTTCCCGGCAATGTTCAACAATTGCCGGCAGATCGGACAGCTCAAAGTTATTTGCCGCGGCGCGCATATTTAAATTCTTCACGCCGAAATACACTGCGTCTGCCCCGGCCTCAATTGCCGCATTGAGCATTGTCCAATTTCCTGCCGGTGCAAGAAGTTCGGGTTTGTTCTTTTTATTTTTTTCCATACGATGCAATAATAAGAAAAGTTGTGTAATTATTTTATGTCAGACTATCTTTACGGTATAACTTTTATCCTGTTATGCGAAAAAACTTTATACTGGCCCTTTTGGGAATCGGCATCGGCGGAATTGGCTTCGGATTGGTAACTCCGGTTACGGTTTTGCTTATGGAATTAAATCATGCCCCGAGTTTTATTACCGGATCAACGGCCATGGCTGGGTATCTGAGCATTTTTGTTTTTTCCCGTTATACAGGCAGATTGATAGATCGTTTTGGCGTAAAGATAATATTGACTGCCGGTTTATTCCTCTGGATGATAAGCGCTCTTGCCCATATATTCTGGTATATCTATCCTCTGTTATATGTTGTTAAAATAATCATGGGCCTTGGCGGTACCTTCATTTTCGTTTCCACGGAAGTGATAATAAATTATTACAGTAATGAGACCAACCGGGGAAAAAACATCGGGCTTTACGTTGTTATTCTATCCATCGGAGTCGCGCTCGGATCATTATTGATCTGGACCGTAAAGCTGGGCAGTTGGGTTCCGTTCGTGATCGGATCTTCAATTGTTCTTTTGGTTTTTATAATTCAGTCCGTTCTTATGGATGGAATTCAAATCGGTGAAAAAAAAGAACGAAAGGAAAAAATGCCGATCTCCGCAATGCCTCTATTTAGTCTTCTCTCGGCTTCAATTTACGGACTGTTTGAGTCATCGGTGATTGTTGTGCTTCCCCTTTACGGTCTGCGGAATAATTTTTCGAGTGATCAGGTTTCCTATTTCCTCGCTTCCTTTGTAATCGGTGGAATAGTGATTCTATATCTTGTCGGTCATCTCGCTGATAAACTTTCCAAATACCGGCTGCTTCTGTCAATTTCAACTTTGCTCGGGGTTCTTTTTCTTATTCCTATTCTGGTGATGAATTTTAATTTTCTGATGATAATTTTCTTCTTTATTGGAGGATTAGTGCCGGCTTTTTATACTGTTGGGTTGAATTTTACCGTTGAACGTGTTGAAAAAAGATTCATGACCCAGGCGAACAGTTATTTTGTAATGATGTATGGAGCGGGGACGGTTCTTGGGCCAATTTTAGGCGCCTTGCTGGTTGATCTTAACAGACAATACGGATACTGGATGTTCGCCTCTCTTCTATGTCTCTGTTTTTATTCGGTGTTCCGGCTGTTTGACGGGTCAAATATCAGATAAATGCTTATCTGTTATTCCTCGCACTAATTTATTATCTTACTATAAAATTATTTAAGATTGCTGATTAATGAGCAGCGGAGACGGAAATATTCTAAACAAAATTTGTTCTTTCACTGGCAGTGAACTTGCACTTATTCTAAAACATGGCGAGGGAAAGACAAGCATCCGGTCTTTCTGCGGCAATATAGAATTGACGGACGCCAATCTTCTGGCAATAATTAAATTGATCGGAGGAAAAAAAGACGCCACACTTTCCCGGATCAAAGAATCGAAACCATTCAAATCTTTTTGTTCCCAACACGGCTTTAAATCCTTTCATAAAGAGATCTTTTTTAAAGAAGAAAAAGTGAGTTACTTCATTGTCTTGTTCTCAAAAAACAAATTGGCCTCTGCGGCAGCGGTTCATACTTTAATTGCAAAACCCCTCGAAGAACTTAAATCTGCCCTTTCAAATAATAAAGCAAAAAAGGCCGGGGATTCTTCTAAGCACTCGCTTTCTGAAGAGGAAATTCAGCAGACAATCAAGGAAACGATAAATAGTATTAATGCCGTCTTATATTCCACAAGCTCTGATGGCACCGAATTTAATTTTATTACCGAGGCGGTACGGACCATTTTCGGCTATTCCCCGGATGAAATTTATAAGAACAAATTTCATCTTCTCAGGTCAATCCCCCCTGCGGATTTTGTGAGGTTTAAGCATTTTTTGAAAAAACTGAGAAATAAAGAGGAAGCTGTAGTCGAATACCGCATGAAAGACCGTTTTGCCAAGGAACATTGGGTAAGACATTCAGGAATACCCCTTCTCAGAAATAATGAAATTGTCCGGATTGTAGGCGTTATTCAGGAAATAACAGAAGAAAAAAATACACAGCTGCATCTGGAACGATCCGAGGAAAGATTCAGAATGCTTATCGATACCGCAGAAGATCTGATCTTTGTTTTAGATGGATTCGGATATTTCAGCCTTGTGAATAAAAACGGCGCAACTGCACTCGGCTATAATCCGGATGAAATGCTCGGCAGGCATTTCCTGGAATTTATAGACAAGGACGATGAAGCAAAAATTGCCTCTGAATTTGCAAAGATTCTGAATTCTGAAGGGATAACTACATTTGAAGCTCTTTTTCTGGATCGTTCGGATAAAAGCATTGCCTTTGAAATTAGCGCTAAACCGATGATGGCAAATGGGGAAGTTACCGGAATGCTGAGTTTTGGAAGGAATATAACAAAACGAAAAATCGACCAGCAGAAAATTAAAGATCTGAATTCCAAACTGATTGAAGCGAACAGGATTATATCGATCGAGCGTGAAAGAGCTCGGCATAAAATTACGGTTCTGGAAGAGGTTAATAAACTTAAAAGCGAGTTCATTTCCAATGTGTCTCATGAACTGCGTACACCCCTGGCCTCTATTGTGGGATTTGCCGAAACAATAGTCTCCGAACCCGATCTCTCAAAAGATACTCTTAATGAGTTTAGCAATATTATTCTGATGGAAGGTAAACGTCTCGCTAAACTGATCAATGATATCCTTGATTTTTCAAAACTTGAAGTCGGCGAAGAGGAATTGCAAAAAACAAGCGTCAGCATAACTGAAGTAATAGATGAAGTCCTTAAAAATTTTGAAGAGCAGATTAACACAAAGCAGGTTGTTATTTCGAAAGAATACCCCGAAGTTAAATTTTTAATTAATGCTGACAGAGTACGCATCTCCAAAGTTTTCTGGAATTTAATTTCAAATGCGGTTAAGTATACGGGCTCAGGAGGCAGAATCTCCATTATCGTTCAGGATTACGGCAAAGAGATCGAAATTGCCGTTAGCGATACCGGCGTGGGTATACGCGAGGCAGATTTGCCAAATCTTTTTCAAAAATTCAACAAAATTCAAACGAGTGTTACCCAGATTAGCGGAACAGGGTTCGGACTTGTAAGCGTTAAACAGATCATAGATCTTCACAAGGGATTTATTAAAGTAAGAAGCCAGCTGAATAAAGGGACAACTTTTATTATAAGACTTCCAAAATAGAATAGCAGCCGAGGGCATATTGGAAAAATTAGTTTTTATTATTGATGACGAAGAGTCAATCTCTAAAATGCTGGTTCATTGGGTAAAAAACCAGTGGAACTACAATTGCAAAACTTTTATCAACGGAACTGACGCGCTAAATGCTCTTTCGGATGATCCCGATTTAATTCTCCTGGATATTATGCTTCCGGATATTAACGGAAATGAAGTGTTAAGCAAAATCAAAGCGAGAAATAAGCAGATTCCTGTTATTATGCTTTCGGCCCAGGGGAGTGTGGAGGTTGCTTTGGAATCAATACGGCTGGGCGCCTTCGATTATTTCCCGAAACCGATTGATAAGAACAGACTTGAACCCGCGATCAGGAACGCAATTAAACATTATGACCTTGAAAGAGAAATTGAAAATTTAAAGGAAAACCTCACAAAAGAGTACAGTTTTGATAATATCATCTCCGCCGATAAAAAAATGCAGGAAGCATTTAAAATGGTTTCGAAAGTACTCGATAATGATATAACGGTTCTGATAGAAGGCGAAAGCGGGACAGGAAAGGAGTTGATAGCAAGAGCAATTCATTTTAACGGCACCAGAAAAACAGCCCCTTTTGTGGTTGTAAATTGCGCTTCAATTCCGCGGGAGTTAATGGAAAGTGAATTGTTCGGACACGAAAAGGGATCTTTTACGGGTGCCCATGTAAGAAAAATAGGCAAGTTCGAACTCGCAAAGGGCGGGACTATCTTTCTTGATGAGATTGGTGAGATGGAGATGGCGCTGCAGGCAAAAATCCTCAGGGTTATACAGCAGAAAGAATTTGAAAGGGTTGGCGGCAACGAAGTTATCAAAACCGATGTTAGAATTATTTCTGCGACTAACCGCGATTTAAAAACTGCGGTTGATAACAAGCAGTTCCGTGAAGACCTTTATTACAGATTGAGTTCGTTTCCTATAAATATTCTTCCTCTTCGTGAAAGAAAAGGAGATATAGTAATTCTCATCAATCATTTTCTTGACAGGTTCAACTCAAAACTGGGCAAAAGCGTAAAGGGTGTTTCTAAACCGGCTCTGAAAATATTGTATGATTACGATTGGCCGGGAAATGTGCGTGAACTTGAAAATACTCTTGAGCGTTGCATGATTTTAAGCGATGGCGAACTGGTTGAAATTGATACTCTGCCCGCAAATATTACTGCACAATTTCAAAATACAAGCGCCGGCTCCGATGGCAATGTATTTGGCGACGAATCGCCAATTGTACCTTTTGAAAAATTGAAAGAAGAAGCAATACGGCACGCTCTTAAAATTACAGAGGGCAACATTGTTGAAGCAGCCCGGAAACTGAAAATCGGGCGTGCAACTCTTTACCGGCTGATGGATAAATATAAGATTGATTCATCCAAGGAGTAAAAACAGCAGAGGTGGAATATGAATATTGTTGAG
>PGYS01000186.1 GCA_002839795.1 Ignavibacteriae bacterium HGW-Ignavibacteriae-3
CAGATAGCAAAAGAAAAAGATTATGATTATGTTTTCGATAGAAGCGGCGATATGATGTTTTTATACGCCAAGGAAGAATTCGACCTCACAAATGAGGTTATCGAAAAACTTAAGTGAGAATTTATGAAAATAAATTTGAAATCAGCCGCCGACTTTGTCGGCGGTGTTGTTATCGGCAATCCCGATATTGAATTAAAGGGGTTGGCAAAAATTGAAGAAGCACAGAAAGGAGATCTCACTTTCCTTTATCTCCCCTCTTTTGAAAAATTTCTTGAGACTACTAAAGCCTCGGCCGTAATTATAAGTCCCGAGTTCAAGAGAACACGCACGGATTTGAGCTACATCGAAGTAAAGAATCCGAACGTCGCAATTCAAAAAATAATTATCACATTTCTGAATCCTAAAATTAACTTGAACGGGATTGACAAATCTGCATCCATACATCCCACCGTAAAACTTGGAAAAAATATTTCTATCGGGAAAAATGTTGTAGTCGGAGAAGGTTCTGTTATAGGCGATGAGACTATAATTTTTCACAACACCGTTTTACTTGATAATGTTACAGTCGGCAGGGAATGCCTTATCTATCCCAACGTATCGATAAGAGAGAATTGCGTAATTGGAAATAATGTAATAATTCACTCCAATACATGCATCGGGTCGGACGGATTCGGGTATATTCCTGATGAAAATGGAATTTATAAAAAAGTGCCTCAGATTGGTAATGTTGTTATTGAGGATGATGTTGAACTCGGCTCAAATGTTTCCATTGACCGCGCTGCCTTGGGATCAACAAAAATTAAAAAGGGCGTAAAAATCGATAACCTGGTTCAGATCGCCCATAATGTTGAGATAGGAGATAACACCGCCATCGCGTCACAAAGCGGAATTGCCGGCAGCACTACCATCGGTAAGCACTGCATTCTCGCCGGACAGGTGGGAATTGTAGGCCACATTGAAATCGCCGATCAGGTCATGATCGGGGCACAGTCAGGTGTTTCAAAATCAATAAAAAAACCCGGCAAATATAGGGGCACACCCGCATCAGAAATGGGTGCGATGCTGAGAGTAGAAGCACATATGAGAATCCTTCCGGATTATTCAGAAAAAATTAAAAAGTTAGAGGAAAAAATTGCATCTTTAGAGAGTAAAATTTCAGAATTATTGTCTAAAGGAAGCTGATGATTGAACTCCAGAGAACGATTGCCAAGGCGGTTTCACTTTCCGGAATTGGCCTGCATACAGGTACATCCTGCACAATGACTTTTACCCCGGCGCCCGAGAACAGCGGCATCAAATTTATCCGCACAGATCTCGGCGGAAGACCGGAAATTCCCGCCAATGCTGATTTTGTGGTTGATATTTCCAGAGGAACTACGTTAGGTCTCGGTTCCGCCAAAGTTTTTACGGTTGAACATGTGCTTGCGGCTATCGTAGGATTGCAAATTGACAATATAAATATTGAACTGGACGGAATTGAACCTCCCATCGGAGACGGCAGCGCTAATCCCTATGTAGAAAAATTGATTGAAGCGGGATTCGTTACCCAGCAGGCGCCTAAAGATTATTTAGTAATCGATCAGACTGTAATGTATCACAATGAAGAGGAACAGGTTGATATTGTAGCGCTTCCCATGAATAGTTACAGAATATCCGTAATGGTTGATTATCAGAATCCGGTTTTAGGAAGTCAGCATACCGGCCTCTTCGATCTTGAAAAAGAATTTGTTACAGAATTCGCTCCGGCTAGAACATTCAGTTTTTTAAGTGAAGTTGAAATGCTCGCCGATAAAGGATTGATTAAAGGCGGGAATATTGATAACGCAGTTGTTATAGTTGATCACGCGATTGACGAAGAAGGGCTAAAAAGATTAAAGGATAAACTCGGCCTTCAAAAAGATCTTACAATGAGCCATGAAGGATTTCTGAATAACAATAAACTCCGTTTTAAGAATGAACCGGTCCGGCACAAATTATTGGATCTGATGGGTGATCTCGCTCTGATCGGCGCACCTATAAAAGCCCAGATACTTGCCGCGCGCCCCGGACATAAAGCGAATGTTGAGTTCGCAAAAAAAGTAAGAAGTCTTTATCAGCAGAAAAAATTGGTAAAGAAATTCCAGTTCGTAAAAAAGGAAGGCGTAGTACTGGACGCGAATGCTATTCAAAGAATTCTCCCCCACCGTTATCCTTTTCTTCTGGTGGATAAGATTGTAGAACTCGATCTCAATAAAAAAGTTGTTGGGGTTAAATCCGTTACTGTAAACGAACCATTCTTCCAGGGACATTTTCCCGGTCAGCCAATTATGCCCGGTGTTTTAATCGTTGAGGCGATGGCTCAGGTTAGCGGTATACTTATATTAAATTCTTTTATTGATCCTGAAAATCACCTGGTAATGTTCATGAGCATTAACCATGCAAAATTCAGGAAGCCTGTTGTGCCGGGAGATCAGCTATACCTTGAGGCCGAGGTTATTAGCAAAAAGAGCAAGTATTTTTCCATTAAAGGCTCGGCATACGTCAATAATGATCTTGTTGCCGAAGCTGAATTTATGGGCGCGATTACGGATAAAGAAAATAAATCAGAAAACTAACCAGATATTTTATGAGCTATATTCACCCTACTGCAATCGTTAGTCCAAACGCAAAATTAGAAAGCGATATCATTGTCGGCCCTTTCGCAATTATCCAGGATGATGTAGAAATCGGAGAAAGGTGTGAAATCGGTCCGAACGCTGTTATTTATGATTTCGCAAGGATTGGAAACGGAGTAAAAATTTTTCAGGGCGCTTCAATTTCAAATCTTCCTCAGGATTTAAAATTCGATAAAGGAAAAACTTTATTGAAAATCGGCGACGACACTACGGTCCGTGAATTTGCCACTCTCCACAGAGGAACCCACGCAACCGGAGAAACCCGCATTGGTAAAAATTGTTTGCTAATGGCATACACTCACGTTGCGCATGATTGTCAAATAGGCGATAACTGTATAATCTCAAACGGAGTTCAGATAGCGGGTCATGTTGAGATCGAGGACTCTGTTATTATAGGAGGACTCGCGGCAATTCATCAGTTCGGCAAGATCGGAAAACATTCGATGGTGGGCGGTGGCTCTATGGCAAATATGGACGTACCGCCATTTATTATGACTTCCGGTTATCCTGCACGGTTCATGGGTTTGAATATAGTCGGTCTGAAGAGAAGGGGATTTTCTACTGATGAGATAGACGGCATTAAAGAAACTTACCGTTTATTCTACTCATCAGGATTGAATCCGCAGGCGGCTAAAGAAAAAATTATGGAAAAATTAGGATCCCAGCCGCACGTTCAGAGTATTCTCCAATTTATGGAAAAGTCTTCGCGGGGATTAGTCCGTAGATGATCTGGCATCTCATAGACTCCGGAGAAAATACCGGCGCTTGCAACATGGAACTTGATCTTGAACTTGCACGTGACTGCAAACCGGATGAAGCTTTTTTCAGAACTTACAGATGGAACCCCTACTGCATTTCTCTTGGTGCCAATCAGAAATTTGAAGATATTGATAAATCAAAGACAGATCGGGATGGAATTGATTTTGTAAAACGTCCTACAGGCGGGCGCGCAATCCTGCATGCGGAAGAAATCACTTACTCCGTTATTCTCCCTCTGAACTATGAATTCTCCCCCAGAGAAATATATTTTAAAGTTTCAAAAGCGTTAATAAGAGGATTGGAAATTTATAATCCCCTTCTGGCAAAATCCGAAATGGAAAGCCATCAGCCGGATTTTCCCAAATTGCTGGAGGAATCGTCGGGCGTTCTTTGTTTCGCCAGTTCAGCGAGAAATGAAGTAATGTTCAACGGTAAAAAATTAATAGGAAGCGCTCAGAGGAAATTGAATAATGTGGTTCTTCAGCACGGCTCTATTTTATGCGGACAATATCATAGGAAGCTTGTTGATTATCTTA
>PGYS01000041.1 GCA_002839795.1 Ignavibacteriae bacterium HGW-Ignavibacteriae-3
AAAATTGAGTTTTTTATCGAAAAAGATTGCTTTCAAACACCCTCCCTGAAATCAAATCCCTGCTATGTACACCATAAATGGATATTATTTGACCATGTACTGAGGGGTTTCTTTTTCCGAACGCGTAGGCTGCCAGCGATTTTTCTTAGCAGTGGTAAAAAGCCACTGGTCCATCTTGGCCCCATCCCTGTGGTTCTGTATACGTATAGTATGGAACCCTGCTGACAATTGTAAGGCTGGTCCTGCGACCCAGTGCCACTTTTTATAGGTCTCGTCTGTGATGAACGGGGTCTTTGAAGTTACCTGGATGGCATCTACAAGGATAAAAAATGAGTTACCGGCATAATCATACCAACGGCAACGGGCCCAGAATTGATAGAGGCCTGCCTTCGGGACATTGATTTTATATTCAGCGTGGCCTGTATCAGCGGGTCCGCTTTCCTTTACTCCATGAGGAAGCCTCAAGGGAATCTCAATATATTTGCCTGTAGCCCTTTTGTCAGTCACAACCTGCATGGAAGGTGTAATGCTATTGTAATGTTCTGTCTGAACAACGATCCTGGTTCCGCTTGCCTGTGAGTATGCACCAAATATTGCAATTATTAAAAACACAACTATCAAATTAAATTTCCAACAGCAAATGGAATGACAAATATCGGCACGGGTAAATATGATTTTGGTGCCTCTGTAACACTTCGAAAAGGATTTGATACATATCTGGCTATTGTAGATTTAGGATACCTAAACATTGGTGATCCAACCGGAATTACTTACAATAATCCATTTACATATGGAGTTGGTTTCGGAAAATATTTTAATGATGGCAATTCATCGCTTCTCCTCTACTATCAAGGTTACACGGAAATCATTTCCGGGTACTCCGCTCCTCAGCAAATATCCATTGGATTTAACCATCAGCTTAATTCCCAACTTACACTCACAATTGTTGGTGGCATCGGATTGTCTAAATTCTCTCCGGCGCTATTAGCATCTACCGGAATAAGTTGGCATTTTGATTGATCATCAATCAGATCGGAGTTTATGTGAAAAATATATTTGGGCTTATCTTATTTTTATTGTTCTTAACAACTATCGCATATTCGCACGGCGGAAAAGATCATAAAAAAGAAAAGGCTGTTAAACAGGATACACTAACAATTGTTGGACGGAATACCATCGCAATTAACGGTATCTCTAAAAGTTTATATAAGAAGGAAATTAAACCGGAAGAGCTCAAAGAAGAACCGGAGAAGCTAAATATTTCGGAAGAAATGTTTGAACATTTGCATAATAAGCTAGTTCACTTTCCGGTTGCTCTTGGGGTATTTGCTTTTTTTCTTACATTGTTCAATTTCAAAGGGAAGAAATTCGATTCTGCAATATTGATATCTGTTCTTATTGCTCTATTGTTCTCCATTGGAGCCTTCATAACCGGCAAAAATCAGTCAGGGCCTTTTATGGGGACTGGTAAAGAATGGATTGTTGAACTCCACCAAAACTTTGGGATTGCTGTATTAATTAATTATTTCATCTGGACAATTTTTCTTGTGATAGAAAAATTGAAAAAATATGCATGGATGATAGGATGTGTTCTGTTTGTACTGCTACTTGTAACCGGGTTTCTAGGTGGAGTGATTGCTCACTAAAAAAATATAATAGGTTATGATCAAATGGAAAAGCTTGAAAAATCACGCAGACGTTTCTTGAATATATTATTGAATGGTGCCCTATTCGCATCTTTAATTTCAATTTTATACCCAGTTGTGAGTTTTCTAATTCCACCTAAAAATGCCGAGCCAAAACCAAATTCAGTGCTTGCAGGCAAATTGGGAGAGTTAAAACCAAATAGCGGTAAGATTTTTCGCTTCGGCAATAAACCCGCAATTTTGATCAATACTCCGGATGGTGAACTCAAAGCATTCACAGCGATATGCACTCATCTTGAGTGTACAGTTCAATACAGAGAAGATTTTGAACATATTTGGTGTGCGTGTCACAACGGGCATTATGATTTGAACGGTCTAAATATCTCAGGACCACCCCCCAGACCCTTAAAAGAATATAAGGTAAATGTAAAGGATGATCAAATCTTTGCTTCAAAAGACACTCACAATGCATAACTAAATAAATGGCAAACCAATCAGTAATACGATATAATACTCAAGTTTTTTCAATTACTTGAATTGTTTTTAAATAGTTTTAATTATCCTAAATAAAAGGTCGTTTATTGAGGGAATTCCGATGTTTTCGAATGGCATGCATGTTGTCTGCATATATACATGTTAAGTAATTAAAATAAATAAAAGGAGTAAGTCATGTTAAAGAAAAGTATTTATTTCGCGGCCATTATTACGATGCTGTTCTCTTCCGCTTTAATTGTATCCGCACAAGAAACACCTTCCAATAAGAAGGACAATCATTCAATGAAGCAAAATGATGAGATGAATAAATGCATGGACAACATTGCGTCTGATAGGCAGATGAAAGGTATGATGATGGACAAAATGATGGACCAATCCGAAAAGGATTCGTCCTCAATGATGCAAATGTGCAAAAAGATGATGAATAATCCCGAAATGCATAAAATGATGATGAAAATGATGCAAGAAGAGAGTGGTATGATGGATGGTAAAATGATGAATCACGGGATGATGAAGCCGGACAGCTTAAAGACAATGAATAAATCAGATCAGGAGCTACATCATAAAAAGTAATTATTAAATAAAATAAGGAGAGTGGTTTGATGCCCCTCTCTTTCTTATGAAAGGAGTACGTTATGTTTCATGATATGGGTTTTGGATGGATGGGATTCGGCTGGATTTTTTGGTTAGCTATAATTGGAATAGTTGTTTACCTGATCATTAATAGATCAAATCAAAAAATATATGGGAACCATAATCATAGTGTTGAGCAAACACCTTTGAATATTCTAAAAAGAAGATACGCCAGCGGTGAAATCTCTAAGGACGATTTCGATAGAATGAAAATGGATTTAATTAAATAATTTTTCGAAAGGAGAAGCAATGTCTAAAAATGATTCTTCAACAAACAATCAACACGTTCACGATCCAGTGTGTGGAATGGAAGTTAAAACTCCCTCCAAATATTTTATCGATCTGTCAGGAAAGCTATATGAATTCTGCTCTGACAAATGTAAAAATAAGTTTGAATTGACTCCTCATGAGTATATGCACAAACCTAGCGCTGCTTCGAATAAAACCACAAATGATGGTATCGAAAAGTTACAATTACCGATTCAGGGTTTAAGCTGTGCGACTTGCGTGAATACGATTGAGAAAGAAATAAAGAAGTTGCCGGGGATCAAATCCGTTGCTGTAAATTATGCCTCGGAGACGGCTTATGTTGATTTTAATAATGCGGAGACATCAACTTCCGCTATAATATCGGCTGTTAAAAATGCCGGCTACCAAACAGGAAAATCTACACTCAAACTTGGAATTAACGGAATGCATTGCGGTTCTTGCGTTTCTAAAATTGAAAAAGAGTTGGCACGAACTAGGGGGATAATTTCGGCAAACATAGATCTTGCAAGCGAATCGGCAATTATCAATTATGTGCCGGGATCACTAAACGTTAACGAAATTAAAAAGATAATAGAGAAACTCGGGTATAAAACATTCGATACTTCCGGAGTTAAACCGGAAAAGGAAAAAAGCACCGATGGGAAAAGAGAGGCGGCCACAGAAGATGTTGATGAAAATCAAGTTGCAAGAGAAAAAGAATATAAAACCTTGATGCAGAAGTTTTTATTCGCTGCTATTTTGGCATTACCGGTAGTGTTTTTCAGTTATCCAACTGTTTGGGGCTTGCCTGAACAATTTCAAATGGGTTCTCCAACGTTAAGATATATCTGGATTGCCATGAGTTTACTTAGTTTGCCGGTAATGTTATGGTCAGGTTCACAGTTTTATACCGGAGCCTGGGCTGCGTTCAAAAATAGATCAGCAAATATGCACACACTTATTGCAACCGGTATTACTGCCGCATTCCTCTATTCAGTTATTGCGACTTACTTTCCTTCTGTCTTTCCCAAAGCTGAATTAGCAGATCAATTCTTCGATACAATATTTGTAGTTGTTGCATTAGTTGTTCTGGGTATGGCTTTGGAAATCCGCGCTAAAGGAAAAAGTTCTGAAGCAATTAAAAAATTAATGGGACTTCAGGCAAAAACCGCAAAAGTGTTACGCGATGGAAAAGAGTTAGATTTGCCCGTTGAAGAAGTTGTTCTGGATGATGTAATTATTGTTAGACCGGGAGAAAAAATCCCGGTTGACGGTGTGCTAGTCGAAGGTTCTTCATCTATTGATGAATCAATGATTACGGGTGAGGCAATCCCTATTGAAAAACGCGTTGGCGATGATGTAATAGGCGCAACAATTAACAAAACCGGTTCATTTAAATTCAAGGCAACAAAAGTCGGTAAGGATACAGCGCTTGCTCAAATAATTAAGATGGTTGAACAGGCACAAAGCTCTAAAGCGCCTATTCAAAAAATTGTTGATAAGGTATCGGGATACTTTGTTCCAGGGGTAATCATTACTGCTATCTTATCATTTGTCGTTTGGTATGTCTTTGGTCCAGCGCCGCAACTTATATATTCGTTAATTGTATTTGTAACAGTTTTAGTTATAGCATGCCCTTGCGCACTCGGGCTGGCAACACCAATTTCATTAATGGTTGGAGTTGGAAAAGGTGCTGAGAATGGAATTCTTATAAGAAGCGGTGAAGCTCTCGAAACGGCTCAACGACTTGATACAATTGTCCTTGATAAAACCGGAACCATTACCGAAGGGAAACCTTCGTTGACTAATGTTATTGTTGTAAATGATTTCACAGAAGAAGAAGTACTTAGTCTTAGTGCAAGTGTTGAAAAAGTTTCCGAACATCCATTAGCGGAAGCAATCGTTAAAGGAGCGATTAATAAAGGAATTACACTCGTTGATCCAACTGAGTTCAATGCAGTTCCGGGTCATGGTGTTGAAGCCAATGTAAATGGACGTAAACTTTATTTGGGTAATCTTAAGATGATGGAAAAATTTAATATTGATCTCGGAGGGCTCGAAGAAAAAAGCACTCAGTTAGCTGATGATGGAAAGACTCCTATGTTTGTTGCTGTCGATCGCAAAGCAGCCGGCATTATTGCAGTAGCAGATACTATCAAAGCTGATTCGAAAGAAGCAATTGTACTATTGAAAAAATTAGGTCTTGAAGTTGTAATGATAACCGGGGATAATAAAAGAACCGCTAATGCTATTGCAAAACAAGTGGGAATTGATAGAGTTCTTGCTGAAGTTCTTCCCGAAGACAAAGCATTTAATGTTCAGAAGCTTCAGAATGAAGGAAAGGTGGTTGCAATGGTTGGCGATGGGATTAATGACGCTCCGGCACTAGCTCAAGCAAATATAGGATTGGCAATCGGCACCGGAACTGATGTTGCCATCGAGGCATCGGATATTACCTTAATAAAAGGAAGTCTAAAAGGTGTGGTTCTTGCTATTCAGCTATCAAAGGCAACAATGAAAAATATAAGACAGAATTTGTTTGGCGCATTTTTCTATAATGGATTAGGATTACCGATCGCTGCCGGATTGCTTTACCCGTTCTTTGGTGTTTTGCTTTCCCCACTTCTCGCCGGCGCGGCAATGGCCTTTAGTTCTGTTACTGTTGTAACAAACGCTAATCGTTTAAGAAATTTTAAACCAAAAACGAAATAATTAAGTTTAGTAAAATTGAAGGAGATATTATAATGGCGTTAGATCAAATATTCGTAACGGTAGGAGGTCTTGGATTATCAGGATTAGTCGCATGGTATTTTTGGTTTTCTGAAAAGAAAGCCGTAAAAGTGGAAAGCTCCGATTCCGGCATTCAAGAAGCGGTAATAAAAGTTAAAGGCGGCTATACTCCCGACGTTTTAATTTTTGTAGCGGGCAAACCGATTAGACTTAATTTTATCCGTGAGGAGACAGCCGGATGTACTGAACAGGTAATTTTTTCAGATTTTAATAAAACAGCAACTTTAACACCTTTCAAAACTATTCCGGTAGAATTGAAAATTGACAAACCGGGTGAATACGGCTTCCAGTGCGGTATGGGAATGATTAAAGGTAAGTTGATTGTTCAATAACATAATTAAAATTGCTTTACAGGATTGAACCAGATAAGATTTTAAAACTAAATTGGGGGTGCTGAAATCGAAAATGAAGTACATTCAAAAAAATCATTTAATATATATTCTAGAGCCCATTGAAATGCATGAATACTCTTAATCAGGCATTTGAAGTGAGATTACAGGCAAATTTATTCCACAGAAATTCCAAAATTGAATCATATACTCAATTTTTATGTTGGCATAATTATGGTTTAGGGAAAGAAGAAATCTTAAATAATTTATGGATCGGAGGAATAATGAAAAAGTATTTTGGACAGTTTTTTATAATAATAATGTTGCTATCATGGATCTCAGTTCACGCCCAAGGAATGTTCGGAGACGGAACGGGATTTATGTTTCCAGATACATTGAAACAAGTTGCTATTACCGGAAAAGCCATTGTTGATACTACTAAAGGAATGCCAATGGCAATTTATTTCCTTGATGAAAACAGTGACGGCAAAGCAGAGTATCATCTTAATTTTGGACCTTACTGGTACAAACCCGATAATTCAACAGCAGCACGCCCTAGGAATGGTGAGCAGATTACCATTAAAGGAGGTTTAGTAAATAATTCTATGTATGGTGTACCCATGGTAGTAGTATCTTTTATAGGTGGGCAATTCTGGAGAGATCCGTTTGACCCAACCTGGAATAATTTTGGAGACAATACACATATGATTGGTCAACATAACGGTGGTTGCAATGGTTATGCCTTTGGCGTTAATGTTACATCACCTGTGAAAGTAACAATTCAGGGAAATGCCTTAGTTGATACCACCTTATTTATGAATCAATATTATTTAGATGAAAATAAAGATGGTAAACCTGATTATTATTTAAATTTTGGGCCTTGGTGGTATGAATCAAAATCTGGGGCTAAAAGACCAAACAATGGAAATGCCGTTACAATAGTTGGAGGCAAGCTGCAACCCACCAACGGTCTTAATGTGATAATTGTTTATGACATAAATGGTAAAGTATGGAGAGATTCAACACTGATTGGCAAATATTATGGCGGTGGATGGATGCGTAAAAATTCCCCAAACGATATGGTTGTTAATCCTTTCGATGCTGACGATTTTATAATGATGAATAACGGTTGGCACATGGGAGGAATGATGGCGGATTCAGTTTTTGCAAGAATGCTGGAATTAAATCCATCTAATATTCCAAACAGGAATGGTGAACATATCATTAAGGGTTATGAGTTTGGTATGTTCGATCCTAATGGTACAAATAACATGTGGCAAGGCGGCGGATGTGGAGGACAAATGAATTTTAATTCTATGGGAAGTTTCCAATTTCATTTCGATGACAAACAAGTTCAGGCATATGGCGGTGATAAAAATAACATGAAGGTTAAATATTGGGATAACCAGAGCAATAAATGGATTGTGATCTCGAATGCTGTGGTGAATAAAACAAATAACACTGTTACTTTTTCGTCTAATCAAGTTAGCAATTATTTTATACTAACTTCCAATAGTGTAACCGGTGTTGAGAGTAATAATAATGAAATTCCCGTTGGCTATTATCTCGAACAAAATTATCCAAATCCATTTAATCCGACTACGAATATTAGTTATTCCCTTCCACTCGCGGGAAATGTAGTATTAAAGATCTACGATATCATGGGGCAGGAAGTAAAAACTTTGGTCTCTGGATTCAAAGAAGCCGGTCATTATCAAATTACCTTAGATGCCGGCAGTTTTTCAAGCGGTGTTTATCTTTACCGGCTGCAGATAGGAACTTTTATGACGACCAAAAAATTTATATTAATGAAATAAACTGCATGTAAATTTCATTCTAGTATGAAGCCCCCGCTTTTTGGGGGTTTTATATTAACAGATATAATTCAATTTAATATTTTTAGTATGGGTTTATTATGAACAGGAAAAAAATTCTATTTCTAGGTTTCGCTATAATATCTTCAATATTTATCTTGTTTTTACCCGGTTGCATGATGATGGGTTTTGGTGGAATGGATCATATGGGCAGAATGAATGATAATATACACGGCTCTTCTATGACAGGGCGAACAATCGTGAGAGAATCCACAGTCGATGGGATTAAAGTTACCATAGAATTCCCTCCGTACACTATTGACGATGAATTATTTTATAAAGTTGCCATTTACGATATACACGATCAAATGTATATCTCAGATGCATCAGTTGTCTTATTGGCCTATCCGGGTGATTCCAAAAACCACGAATCCCATTATTCGGATCATTCTAAAATGGAGCACTTGAATTTTACTCCTGACAAAATTAATAAAGGGATATATACTTTCCACCCGATAATTAAAATGAAAGGTGTATATAATCTATTATTCATAATTGAAAGAATAGGTGACTCAGACTTAAATCCACCAATTAAAATTGAACAACCGGTTCATATATCAGATCAAACGGAGATGCATCCAAGAGATGGCGGAGATCAAGCAAGCTCCACGATATCTCCAATGGTTATAATTGGTGCTGGTGCAATGACGGTTATGATGATTCTTATGCTGGGGGTTTTTTAAAAGTTTTAATGGCGTTTCGAGTTATTACATTAGATGAATATTCGTAATTGGTGAGAATTAATATTAAGATTATAATTCCGCTAACAATGACGATTATTTTAAATTGTAATAAATACTCATTAATGATTCGATTACAACCAAGTTATTAAGCTGCCTGTTGTGCCTTCATAATCTTGAAAAGAAATTCCGTAAATTGTTGCTAATTAATTTATGACTGTTTCTGTATTATGACTCAACTTCGACAAATCCTTAAGAACAAAAATATAGTTCGTTTTGTGATTACTGCCTTAGGAATTGTAATTGCATTATTATTTACCGGTCTTAATCAAAGCCTTAGTAAATCCGTCTCTAATGCATTTCTTTTTTTAGGTGGAGAAAATAAACCGGATTCGAATATCGTTATCATTAAGATAAATCAGAGTGATATTGAGAAACTTGGTGGCTGGCCCCTGAGGAGAAGTTATTATGCACTTCTGGTTAACAAGTTAACCAAATTGCACGTTTCAAAAATTGGAATCGAAGTTTTACTTTCCAGTAATGCTGCCTCGCAAGGAGTTTATAATGAATTACTTGCTGAGGAGCTAAAGAAATCAGGAAAGGTAGTTCTTTCTTCAATTTTAGGCGACGGAGGATCGGGAAGAGATTCGATCATTTATTCTCAACCCAGAATCGAGAATCAGGAATTGCAATCCGGACATCTGAATTACTTATCAAGGGACGGGATTTACATCCCGGCGGAAATCAGGTCCAGAGATAAAAGCGAAAAAGCATTCATTCTAAATATTTCGGGTAAACTTTTATCCGATCCTTATCTAAAAGTTAATTTTTATACCTCATGGAAGAACTTTCAAAACTATTCTCTGATAGAATTCTTACGATTGTTTGAAGAAAGAGACTCACATATCACAAGTCTTAAGAATAAATTTATTCTCATCGGGGTTAGTGACCCGTCAATTGCAAAAACAATCCGAACGTTTTATGACGAAGAACTTCCTGGTGTAGGTCTTCACGCAATTGCGCTCGACAACATTTTGACAAACCGTCAGCTGAATTACAAATCCGCAAATATTATAACCGTGATATTAATTTTATTTTTGTTTGTGGGAACACAAATTAGATCTCGCCTCCCCTATTATTATATCCTAGGCATTTCACTGATTAGTTACATTGTAATCGCCTTCATTCTATTTTCATTCTTCCACGTTGAAGTAAATCATTCATTTTTAATTCTTCCGTTTTTTTTCATCGGTGGTTTAGAATTATTTTATATGATCACCGAGAACAAAAAACAATTAAACGAGAGTTACAATGAAACGGAAATCCTACGCAACACTTTGTCGTCGAAAGAGGGACAATTAGCAAAGTTGCAGTATGAATTTGAGCTGAGCCATGAGACGGTGCGATTGGAATTGGACAGGAAAATAATTCTTCTCAAAGAGGAAATATCTTTGCTAAAAAACATTCAGCAGGCAAATGAAGAAATTGTGTCATCAGCATCATTAACAGAGGTTAATAATTTTCAAGGCATTGTTTATAAAAGCAGGGTTATGGAAAGTTTAGTGGAGATGATTCATAAAATAGCACCGCATGACGTAACGGTTTTGATTCAAGGTGAAAGTGGAAGCGGAAAGGAACTGGTTGCCCATGCTATTCATTACTTGAGTAGACGGAAAGGGAGAAATTTTATTGCTGTAAATTGTGCCGCCTTAACGGAATCGATACTTGAAAGTGAACTATTCGGCCATGTGAAAGGTGCGTTTACAAATGCACTTGCAGATAAAAAGGGGAGATTTGAAATTGCTGACGGAGGGACGATATTTCTTGATGAAATCGGAGAGACTTCGGAAAATTTTCAAGCTAAACTTTTACGTGTAATTCAATTCGGAGATTTTGATAAGGTCGGGTCTTCCAAAACACAGCACGTCGATGTGCGCGTTGTTGCCGCTACAAATAAAAAACTTGATGAACTTGTCCAAAAGAAACAATTTAGAGAGGATTTGTATTACCGTCTAAACGTATTGAAGTTGGAACTGCCTCCGCTCAGGGATAGACGTGACGATATTGAAGTACTGGTCCGCCATTTTCTTGATCTGGAAGATAAGGAAGTTAAAATATCAAGGGCTGTAATGGAAAGTTTGAACCAGAATGTTTGGAAAGGAAATGTACGCGAACTTGAATCAGTAATTAAAAGGGCAGTGATTCTGGCAAAATCAGAAAAGCGAAACATTATAAAACTTAACGACATCTCTGAAGATTACCGCGCCTATGATAAGGCGAATCTGGAAACTTTTATTTTAGATTCGATACGAGCTAAAGAATTTTCTCATTCGTCCATCAACGAAACAGCAAAAGAACTTGGCAATTTGAACAGAACTGTTGTCTCCGAACATTTACGTGGGATATTTTTCAGGACATACGTCAACAATAAATATAATTTTGATAAAACGGCGGATGAAATTGCAGGCAGCGAGAACGAAAAGATGTTAGAAAGAGTAAAAAGTAAATGTGTAACCTATGTTGCCAATATAGAAAAAGATTTGCGACATATAGAAAATAAGTCTTTTGAAGATATTAAAATCGCATTTACTTCAAAATACCGCAATCTTCCCTCTAAATATCACAACTATCTTGATGAAGTAATTAAACACTTATGTAATAAATCGGCTGAAAATGAAGTTTCAGGCATTTAAACTGAGAATTCAGGCAAAGTGTTTAGCTGGTTTTTAAGAATACTAGCTAAAATCAAAAGATTTTTTTTGGCACGATTGCTGAAACCTCCTGATTAAAACAATAATTCCTTGAAGGAGGAAAACATGAAACGAATCAATTCTTATCTGCTCTCATTTAGTTTAATTGTGGTCTTACTATTCATCGCTAACGGCTGCAATAAAAACGATGGTTTGGTAGATCCTGCTCAAGAAAAAAATCTTAACACAGTATTGCAAAAAATCACTGATACAGACGAATCGGTTAATTCATTTACGCCCAATTATAATGAAGGTCAGGCAATGGGTTTCTTGGGCGTTCTGGGTAGAACAATTTATCCACTTCGTATCGGTCAAGTTATTAACTTGGTGGATAGATCTCTTACAATTAAATATGAAACCGAAACAGCGACAGGTACATTGATAGAAAAATTTGATGGAGTTTTAATAATTTCCGGTTCATTCAATCAACCGGATCCAGCAAAACCGTCAGTTATTGATACTGTCATTCGTAAACCGTTATCAACCGTTGTAACACGACTAATCAAATACACAAAAATCTCCAGTACCGGCGATAACAATCTAGATTGGAAAATAGCAGGAGTTTCACTTCCAGCCGGCGGCACTGAAACAAGCGGCGTAGTAATTTCAAAACTAATTTTAGTAACTCAAGATGGAAAAACTTTAGAGATCACTAATCCGAACGAGTTTTTCTTCGATAGAGGATTCATGAATTTCCAGGGGACGGGATATATGAATGCTAATGGTAGCCTTATGGGTGGAAATGGGATGAATGGCAACGGAGGTATGGGTGGAAATGGAATGAACGGAATTGGTAATGGAATGAATGGCGGAATGTTGGGAAATGGAACTCATGAAATGTCTGCAATGTTTGGAACTCGTCAGCCGTTAAAAATGGCAATCGAGGTCCTTAGTAAATTTGACGGAGAAGACTTCTTAACTTTGACTCACGGTGCAATGATGTCAAGTTCCGATGGCCGTGTAAAAGAAAAATTTGAATTAAAGTCATCTGTCAAAGAAGGCACAAATTATAGAAAAACTTATGAAATAGTCTGGTTAACAGATTCTCATGGCGGATTTATGCACGCAGTAATCAATGCAATGCCTAAAGATGTCGTAACAGACACAGATTCAAAAGTTGAACAAAAAACCTGGGGAATTCCTTATCAGGTAAAGTAAACTAATTGAATAGATTTTTAACGGGCGGAAAAATATTTTCCGCCCCATTTCTAACTATGATTGAAGTGGATTTAGGGAAACAAAAAGATGAAAACGTTACTTAGCTATTTGGTGATTTCGATTATTTCGATTGCTTTTGCATCGTGTTCCAATCCAACTCCGACAGAGCTATATAATGATACCGCTACGAATGAAAATGTAAAAGTGGAAGTAATTTCACAGCAGCCGGCTGTTTATGTCTATTCAAACGGATACGACACAACAGGAATCTATGAGCCATTTATTGATAAATCAACAATTATTAGCGTAAGTGGAATCAAAAATACCGGCTACGGACTTTCCAAGCATGAATATTATTTTGCTCAGTTTAATGATAAAACGAATCCGGTTTCTACAACCCGTGGAATGATGCTCGGTTACAAAACAAATAGTGTTGGCATAGTAAGGTTTAATAATGTGTTGGCACAAACAAAACAACAATTAATGGGTTTCCATAACAATGGAATAAGAAGAGATACTGTGCTTGGGGTAAGGTATGAGGTGATAGCAGAAATGATGGGGCATGGAATGTTTCAATCTGATTATTCATACAATTCGAAAATAAATTTCAGACTTGATTCCGGAAAAGGAAATACACAATTTGATATTCCAACCCCACCCGAGATTATTGGAGATGTGAAAACACAGGGCAGCATATTCAATAAAACATTTCAGATGCAGTTGTTTTGGAATGGATTGGGAACCGGGCAAATTGAAGTTGTAATCGGGACTTTCAAGCAACCGGGATCAGAAATTTCCCCATTGCTTAAATTGGTTGGATCGGATAGTGGAAAGATGAATGTTCCACAAAACATAATCGAAAATATACCTTCAGAACAGCGCAGCTCTTTGGTTGTTACTTTTATCAGAAGAATTATAAAAGAGATTCCGAATAACGAAATACTTAATGACAGCTATATCGTTTCTCAAAGTATTCATAACATCAAAATTCAAATTCCGCGTTAAGATCAAAACGATTTTGATTTTTGGATTTATCATGGTGAATTCTGCTATCATATATGGTCAGCAGTCGTTGGATTTCTTTGGTTCATCACAGTCGGGACTAAATTCTAAATTTCGTTTGAATAGTTTTGAAAGTAACCCGTCTAATTTTACAGCGAGTAAAGATTGGGAATTCTCAGCTGCTTTTTCCGGGGTTAGTGCAAGCGCTATAAAAACTAATCTATTTTCTGTCTCTCTTGGTAAGAGGTTTGGTGATCATTATCTATTTGCCCGATATACACCGGGGATGGTTCTGGATTTTATCTTTAATAGTGGAGTTAAAATTATTTCGAAAGTTGAAATAACTCCTCAAAACAAGATCCATTTTGATGAGCAATTCGGTCTGGGCTATTCTTTTAGATTTAGTCCGGCACTTTCTGGTGGTTTATCTTTAAGATATTTCAGACAGGAGTTTCAAGAAGAACAGCCAGAACCATTTTTCTCGGACACATTAAATTATATTAAAACTACTACCACCATCTCAACTGCTAACTTCTGGCGTGGTGATTTGGGGCTTACTTATTTGCCTTGTGAGAATCTTTCTCTTTCACTATCGTCAATTAATTTGTTTGTATTGGGCGAGAACCCATCTGCTGCGATCGATAATAGCTATTCATTGAGAAAAGATAAAGGGGCTATCGTAGGAATTAAATATCAGCCTTCTACAGCTTTTGGATTTCAGTTTAGTTATGAAACAAATAATTCTTTCTTAGCCGGAATTAATATTGCAAAAAATATCTTCGGCGAAAAATTTACAATCGGCTTTTCTGCATTTCACGATAGATATCAAAATCCCTTTATTGCCGGAATATTACCTGTAATCAATTATTCATCGAATCTTTATAGTGTAACATTGAGCGGAATAAAATATTTCTCGGATCGCTCTGCCGCTCAACCGCTTTCCGTGCTTAGAGACAAGGGGATCAATAATTTAATTAATACTCCTTTCACGACTGATAGAGTGATGCTGAGTGTGAACTTTGCTTTCTCGTTTGTGCACGAGCAGCTTGTTAAATTTATAGATGTTCGAATCCCGGAAGAAATATTCCCTACGCTTGCAGATAAATATTTTATTGAACCATTTGCTACAGCGAGAGTGGTGAATGTTTCTGATAAAAAAGTAATGATAAGGCCATCGAGTATAATAAAAAACATAAACAAAGAAGTTGTTTATTCACCATCCATCAATATCTCAGCGGGAGACACTGTGGATGTTCCTTTCTATACGATAATTGGTAATAGTGAACAGCAATCGTTTAAACGGGAAATAACTCAGGCAATATTCTATCTGAATTCTACTAACAGCGAGTCCGATGATAAATTGGAGAAGCCTATTTTAGTTAACGACTCAAATAGCTGGGATGGTAGAGTGTCTCATCTAAAATATTTTGTACAGCGAGATTTTGACTATTCAAGCCGTTATTCTAAAAATGTCTTTCAAGCGAATAAAGAGCGAATCGAGAAAAATGGAACCGATTTAGAAATATTTGAAAAAGTGAAAATTCTTTTTGATGGCTTTGTCAAAAACATGGTATATGTTTCAGATCCACGAGGAAGTGTTGAGCATGTCCAATTCCCCAACGAAACCATCTCTTTAAAAGGGGGCGATTGCGATGACTTGAGCGTTTGTTTTAGCTCATTATTGGAGAGCGTCGGAATTCAAACTGCCTTTGTTGATTATAAAAAAGAAGACGGGGTTAGTCATGTAAATCTTTTAATCAATACACAGCTAAGACCGGAACAGATTAGCTTAATAACAAACAATGATAAAAAAATATTAATTAGAAAAAGTGAACAGGGAAAAGACGAAGTGTGGATACCACTTGAAACTACCTCGCTAACAAATTTTGACACCGCTTGGTCTCTTGCTTCGGATAAATTTAACTCCGATGCAATAGAGCACTTGGGGTTAGCGAAAAACAAAGTACAAATTATAGATATAAACTGAGGTTTATGATGAAAAAAGTGTTAATTGTTCTATTGTTCATAACCGTGAATATGTCTGCACAAGAATTTACTGTAGATAAAATCTCGGGTGATGTTAAAGCTATAAGGGGCACAAGTGAGTCCTGGACGAGCGTGCAAATTGGGCAAAAAATGAATGGCAACGATTTAATTTCAACATCGGAAAAATCATTCATCCAACTTTCGGGTAAAAATGGCAATTTTATTCTCCACGGGAATTCAGCGCTTGACCTAAATTCTATAAAGAAAATAAGCCTTAACGATTTGCTGCTGGCTCTTGCCATGGAGGAAATACGTAACATGCCAAAATTAAAGGGAAATCAATCCATAAGAAACACCGCCGTTTATGGAAAAGAAGTTTCAGCAAATAAGTCGGCGACAATACCTACGCGTAATCTCGGAATCAAAAAATTAAACGGGGCTAAACAGCTTGCATTAACGGGCTATAAAGAATCGGCGATAATTGTTGCAAAAGAAACCTACAGAAAATATCCGGAGACCAAATCGAAAGTTGAAGATCGTCTCTACTTTGTTGATTTAATGATGCAGCTAAATCTAAATAACGAAGCAATTTCAGAATTGAAAGAGGTTAGAAATCTGACACTGTCTCCTGATGAACTTAAAAAGGTGGATTCCCGTGTAAAAGAGATTAATGAAAAAATGGTAGCGAAATAAATATATTTCATAATGCATCTAATTTGGCTGTTTTCTTTGCCCAAAGAACATCCAAACTAAAAGATTGAAAACATGATTAGTCAGAATTAAGTATTAACGAAATCGTTTGTTGAATTTCCAACTCTTCACTCTCTTAGAAAATTACTAAATTATTACTAACGCAAGAATTGTAAATTGTTGAAATAGAAAACGTTACGGCGACTTGTAAATCCCTCTTAAGTAAGAGGACTTTGAGAACTCTAACTCACTGAAATGTTACCATAATATAACCAAATCGGTTTCTTTTTATGATCAAGTTTATTCAGAATTCTTTATATGTATTTTCTGTAAGCCTACTATTCTCTTCGAATAGCGTATCGCAAAATAGACTTCAAATTCCCGATACATTAAGCGGCACTATTTTTAATCTTACTATTCAAAAGGGTTTGGTTAATTTATATCCCGGTTTTACGACCAATACTATTGGTGTAAATGGTAACATCCTTGGCCCCACTTTGATCCTTAGAAAAGGGGATAATGTAAGTATGAATGTTACCAATACTCTTACTGATACAACAACAATACATTGGCATGGTATGCACGTAGCGCCTCAAAATGACGGCGGGCCCCACACAGTAATTTTACCCGGGACGACATGGCGCCCCCAATTCACAGTTCTGGATAACGCATCAACGTATTGGTATCATCCTCACCTACATAAAAAAACAGCCGAACATGTTACAAAGGGCGTTGCGGGATTTATTATTGTCCGGGATAATCAAGAGTCTGCCTTAAAGCTTCCCCGTAAATATGGTGTTGATGATTTCCCAATTGTTGTTCAATCAAGAGCTTTCGATGCCGGTAAACAATTCATAACTAGATCTGAATTAGATTCTGTTGTATTAGTAAATGGCACAAAAAATCCTTACTTACAAGTCCCGGCGCAAATTGTTCGTCTCCGGATTCTTAACGGTTCAACAGAACGAACTTATAATTTTGGCATAAAAGGAAATAAACCATTCTATCAAATTAGTGGCGACGGCGGCCTACTGAATTTAGCATTACAGCTTACAAGATTACGTTTAGCACCTGGAGAGCGTGCAGAAATCTTATTGGATTTTAACTCCATGCAAGGGCAGCGAACTTACTTAATGAGTTACGCTGCGGAATTAGCAAGTGGAATTATAGGCGCAAGTTCAGTTGGGATGGGTGGGGGTTTACCGGATTATTCGAACAATAAATTAAACGGCGCCAATTTTAACATTATGGAAATTGACGTTATCACACCAACTTCAAATGCGATTACTTCTGTTCCATCATCTTTAATTACAAATAATCCATATTCCGTTTCATCTTCAAGTGTTACGCGGGTGTTAACCTTTACTTCCGCAGGCGGCATGATGAGTGCAGCGGGTCCATTCGTTATAAATGGAGTTACATTTTCAATGGATAAAATCAATTACAACATCCCGCTCAATAATACTGAAATATGGGAATTAAGGAACCAAACCCTAATAGCACATCCTTTTCATATCCATGATGTTCAATTTTATCTGTTGGATAGAAATGGAATTCAAGTATCTGCTGTTGAACGTGGCCGCAAAGATGTTGTATTGGTTGAACCGATGGAGACTGTAAGATTCATTACAAAGTTCGATGACTTTACAAATGCTACTGTGCCATATATGTATCACTGTCACCTGCTAACACATGAGGACGATGGAATGATGGGACAATTTCTTGTAACAAGTCCTACCGTAGTTGAGAATGAAAATGCGACATTGCCGAATGACTTTTCACTTGGACAGAATTTTCCTAATCCATTCAACCCTAGCACCACGATCAACCTTGCTATACCCGAGGCTGGTTATTATACTGTAAAAGTATTTAATACACTCGGCCAGGAAGTTGCCGAATTGGTTAACGGTCAATTAGGAAGAGGAAATTATAGTTTCAGATTTGATGCTTCCAAACTCTCTACAGGAATCTACATTTACAATGTTCGGGGAAATAATGTAAATATTTCAAAAAAGATGAGCTTGATGAAATAAACAGTCATTGCAATAATTAATTATTTGTTTGAGCGGAATTTTTCGGGGCTCTTTTGTTTTAACTGGCGATCATTTTGGTTCTCAAAATTTCCTGCAGTCTCAATAATTTCTTCAAATCCTCTAAAGGAGGGCCCGTCATAAAACAGCCGGGCGGGTTCGAGAATAGTTCCCCTGGGTGCACTTTAGGGGCTAAGTCGCTTTTCGGAGCGACTTTTTTTGGCCGAGGCAAGAAAACCATTGGTATCATTAGTCAAAAGCCCTAGCACAAAATTGGGTTTGGGGGTTCGATAAATATCAGAATCAAATTATTGAATATATTTAATCTTCTGTCCAAACTTATGGTAAAGAACCGGCAGTACAATCATATTCAATGCTGTTGAAGTGATCAATCCGCCAAGTATTACAATCGCCATCGGGGCTTCTATTTCTTTCCCAGGCTCCCCACTTCCAAGGACCAGGGGAACTAGTGCAAGTCCGGCTGTTATAGCTGTCATTAAAATTGGATTCAACCTTTCCAAGGATCCTTGGATAATGGCCTCTGTAAATTCTTTTCCTTCATTGATAATATTCTGAAAATGAGAAATCATTAAAATTCCATTTCTGGTCGCAATTCCGAAAAGAGTAATGAAACCAACAAGAGAAGCTACACTTATGATTCCATCAGAAAGAAACACAGACCACACACCGCCGATAAGCGCAAGGGGCAGGTTTATTAAAATGAATAGAGCCGGTTTTACACTTCCAAACTGGAAAAATAAAATCATAAAGATAATACAGAGAGATACTATGCTCAGCATTGTGATGGTTTTCGTCGCTTCTTGTTCACTTTCAAACTGACCGCCGAATTCAACAAAATATCCTTGTTCAAATTTGATATACCTTTCAATGTTACTTCGCATTTCATCAACCACACTTCTTAAATCTCTGTCAGAGATATTGGCCTGCACAACAATCTTGCGTTGAACATTCTCCCGGCTAATACGGTTTGGACCTTTTTCGTTAACGACCTCCGCAAGCTGAATCAAAGGGACCTTTACGCCGGAAGGAGTATCGAATAATGCATTCTGTATTTTATGTATATCACCACGATTATTTTCATCGAAACGTACGACTAAATCAAAAGTATTTTGTCCTTCCCTTATTTCAGTCGCAGCTTCTCCATTAAAACCGATATCAATAGCCTCTGCTAATTCGCCTACGGTAATTCCGTAACGTGCCATTGCTGTTCGGTTAAATCTAATTTTAGTCTGAGGCACTTCAACTTCTTGGTCGACTGCAATATCAACAGCCCCTTCAACTTTTTGCATTTCTGCTTTCACCATTTGAGAATAGGCTCTTAACTGCTGTAAATCTTTACCGAATATCTTAACAGCTATATTTGCTCGTGTTCCGGAAAGCATGTGATCAATGCGGTGACCAATTGGCTGCCCGATTGTTACATTTGTTCCAGGAAGCGCAATAAGAGATTTGCGAAGGTCAAAAATAAATTCATCTTTCGTTTTTCCCTCGAGTTCAAAACGAACATCTAGTTCTGCGCCATTGACACCTTGTGCGTGTTCGTCGAGTTCAGCTCTTCCGGTTCTTCGTGCAGTTGATTTAACTTCAGGATGCGCAAGAATGATTTGCTCTGCAAGATTGCCGATTTTATTCGACTCTTCAAGAGATGATCCGGGAAGAGTTACCAGACTTAATGTTAGCGAGCCTTCATTGAATTCTGGCAAAAAAGATCTTCCAAGAAAAGGAATAATTGCTGCCGTAATTATGAATACAACCAGTGATGAGACTAGAATTGTTTTTGGATGCTTCAAAGTATAATTCAACGTTATTTTATATCCGATTTTTAATTTCTCAACTAGCCATGTATCCCCTTCTTTGTTCATAAAGTTGGCTTTTGGTAACAAGTAATAAGAAAGAACCGGCGTTACTGTTAGCGCTATTAACAATGACGAAAAGATAGAAGTAACATAAGCGTATCCCATCGGACGCAGCAATCTTCCTTCAACACCGCTTAAGAAAAAAAGAGGCAGAAAAACAATCACAATAATCATTGTTGCGTTAACCATTGGCGCACGAATCTCTTTAGAGGCTTCGTATATTACTTGCAGGGCTGTTTTCTTTTGTGAGTCACTGTTAGAATTGTTCTCTTTTAGTCTTCTGAAAACATTTTCCACATCAATAATTGCATCGTCTACCAGCGCACCAATAGCAATGGCAATTCCACCCAACGACATCGTATTTATCATTATATCGAATAATTTGAAAATTATTATTGTAATAATAATTGACAAGGGAATTGCCAGCACAGAAATGAAAGTTGTTCTAAAATTCCACAAGAACATAAAGATAACAATTAGTACAAGTATTGCTCCGTCACGTAAAGCGCTTAATACGTTTTCGATGGATACTTTTATAAAATCGGACTGCTTAAAAATGTCGGAATCAATTTCAATGCCGGGAGGAAGCGTTTTTTTGATTTCGTCGAGAGTAGATTCAATTCTTTTTGTTAGTTCAAGCGTATTAGTTTGCGGTTGTTTCTGTATAGTTAAGATTACAGCCGGATTGGCGTTTTTTGAACCATCGCCAATTTTTATTGAAGGACCAATTTTTATATCTGAAATATCCTTCATAAGAACCGGAACATTACCGCGTAAAGAAACAACACTGTTCTTTATGTCTTCAATATTTTGCACTCGCCCAATTCCACGAATTAAATATTCACTACCGGAATCCATATAAGAACCTCCGGAAGAATTTTCATTTGATTCTTTAGCAGCTTTCATTACCTCGTTAAGCGAAATATTATACGACGCAAGCTTTTCCGGAGAAATTAATATCTGGTATTGTTTTACAGCTCCGCCAATCGGAATAACTTGTGATACTCCGCTAATCGAAAGTAAGCGCCTCCGGATTTCAAAATCAGCAATTGTTCTGATATCCATTTGAGTTAGGTTCTGCGGATTATTTTTTCCGTCTATACTAATACTAACCAGCATTATCTCACCCATAATAGATGAGATTGGCGCAAGTACCGGTTTATCAACACCTTTAGGCAGTGAAACTGCGGCAGTTTGAATTTTCTCGTTTACAATTTGCCGCGCCAAAAAAATATCGGTTCCCCAATCGAATTCTACCCAAACTATCGAGAATCCTGCCGAGCTCGATGAACGGACCCGCCTTACGTCCGTGGCACCATTAACAGCTGTTTCTATCGGGAATGATACAAGTGTCTCAACCTCTTCAGAAGCCATTCCATGTGCTTCCGTCATTATGGTGACCGTTGGTGCCGTAAGATCGGGAAAGACATCCACGGGCATATCTATTGCAACGTATGTTCCAATGATCAGCAGTATTATTGCCGTTACCAGAACAATTAATCTCTTCTGTAATGAAAATTGAATTAATTTATCAAACATTTGATCCTCATAATATTTTAGTGAACATGACCTTGACCTATTGCCGATTCTGGAGATAAAGCAGCCAGACGCACTTGATATGCACCTTTTGTAACTACTCGATCACCTTCTTTTAATCCTTCAAGGACTTGGATAAAACCTCCATCTGCTATTCCGGTTTTAAGTATTCTTTTTTCAAATGCTTCTCCCTCAACTTGCACATAAACAGTGTGCATACCATCTTCGCCTATTATTGCACTTTCCGGAATTGATAAGCACATTCGTTTTTCACCGGTTTTGATAAATACTTCGGCATACATTCCAACTTTTATTTTATTCTGAGCGTTTGCGAATTCGAAATAAACCGGCAATGTTCTGTTCTCTGTGTTTAGACTTGAAGAGACTGAAATCTTTCTTCCATTCAGCCCGCTAATGCGTAATTCCTTTTCATAACCTTCTATTTTGAAGGAAGCATCCTTGGAATTGTTAGCGTCTTCAAATTTGCCGGCCGGGACATTTGTTTTAAGGATTAATCTTGACGGATTGATAATTGTTATAAGTTCTTGTCCACTAGAAATCTGGCTTCCCAAATTTACTGTTATGTTTTCAACATATCCGTCAATTGGAGAAACAATAGAATAGCCATTTTCAGTGAATTGAATTTGGTCCATAAGAGAATTATAACTTGCTTGCTTAGACTCAAAATCAAATCTTGCTTCATCCAACCGTTTTTGTGGTGCTGCTTTTCTCTCTAACAGATTTTGCACTCTGTCGTATTCAGATTTCGCAAGCAGATAGTCGCTTTTAATTTTCTGTATGTTGGAACTTGCGTCGGCAGAGGGAGAAATATTAAGAAGAACCATTCCTTTGTTTACGAATGTGCCGAGTTTAGGAAAATTGGAATTGTTCTTTGCGAGAAGAATACCAGCAACTGGAGATACT
>PGYS01000187.1 GCA_002839795.1 Ignavibacteriae bacterium HGW-Ignavibacteriae-3
AACTTAAAGTGGTAATCATTCATCATTGCGACTATTTTAGGCGACCACAATTCATTTATCTTACCGGCTTTTTCGTTCAGATTTACTGGGATATAGTCCATATTTTTTTTGCCTGTTTTATATTTATTAAGAATAACTAAAGAAATAATTCCATTTGATTATTCCACGGTTTTGCAGATGGAAAACACTTTATCATTTTCCTGAATACTTTATTTAATGATGATATCCCATTGATCAAGAAGAGCAATTGCCTCCGGCAACGAGAATTTTGCTTTCCTGATATTGTTCTGAGCCGGATTTATCCTGTAGTTTCTGGCATCGGTAAAATCCGCGTATGACAAATTCGTATTGGAAAAAGAACTGTTCAGAAAATCGGAAAAAGTAAGATCGCCCTTACTCAGATTTGTCTGCTCAAAATCCGAATTGTGCACCTCGCATGAGATAAAATTAGTTGACCTCAAATCCATGTTGAAGAATATGCAATCATTCAGTTTGCACTTCAGAAAATCCAGCTTTACCGGTTGGCAGATCTTTGTCCAGTCTATACCTATCAATTTGCAGTTCTCAAACTTTACATCGAGGAAGGACGAGTTATTTATTTTGGAAACACTCAAATCGCAGTTTTTGAAACTGCATTTTTCAAATCTGCAGGAATTAAACGTTGATTTTTCCAAGACTACCCCGTTGAATTCACAATTAAAAAATTCCACATCATTCAGTCTTAATTGTGATAAAGATAATTTCCTGAATTTTTCATCTTCGTAATAATTTTTATCGAAATGAAATTCCCGGTTATTTTCCTGAAATAAAACGCCCTGCTCGTTCACAAAAAGCATTTCTCCCTAAAATTTTAATTTGATTTGGTTTTTAGCGCGGTATACCGACACGAATATAATTCCAGGTGAAAAGTAGTGTATCTATGCAGTGCCAGTCAAGCCATTGCGGCAGATTTAAAGCTACAGCGTAAAACTGAGATGCAATCAATTGAAGCAGTTACATGGCTAATAGAGATTCATTATACGCCGGTGTAAGGGTCATCAGATCACTTGTGATCCTTTTTTCATCGCCCCAATCACTCCAGTAAACATCGGTTACTTCCATTACATGCAGATACTCAGGGATATTCTGCAAAACGCATGTTGAAAAGTTAAATGAGGGAAGATATTTGTATAATCGTCTAACCATTATATTTTCCAACGGTGTTCCGAGATTATTCCGGATAGATTTGAATGCGCCCATTAGTTCCGGCAGACAAAAACTAATATGTTTTATAAACGCCGAACATTTTCCAACCATAACAAATGTGTTTATCAGACATCCTTTATTCAAAAGTGTGTCTGCTAAATCGTGATCCGGTTTTTCAATAAATCTCTTCACATTAAATATTTTTGTAGTTCCGTCACTGTACACATCCCGCGTCGGCTCAATCCAACCATATCCGGTTTCAAATTTTTCTGTCCTGAGCCCGAGTGTAACAATGAATTTTGGATTCTCGTCCACAAACTGTTCGGCTTTGCTGATATGTTCCATAAATCTTTCCTCATTAAGAATAAAGTGATCGGAAGGAAAGATTGCGACTGTTGATTCCGGATTAATACTTTTAATTTTAAGGAGAGGAAAGAGTATTCCCGCTGCAGTATCCCTTAAGCATGGCTGTTCCAAAATAGTAATTGAGGAATTATTCAGCGATTCATCCTCTACATATCTGCTGTGGTCTGTATTAACAACTGTAAATATTTTATCATGGGGTATTAGAAGAGCTGTCCGGTCGATGGTGTGTCTGAACATTGAGCGTGAACCGGTAAATGCACAATATTGTTTGGGCCGCGGATATCCGTATAGCCGCTGGACATATTTTTGAAGTCTGACCCCCTCACCGCCTGCCAGTACTACTCCCACCAGATTGTTTTTTGGCTGCATTATTCATTACTCTATTATTTTACAGATATTTTGTCGAGTAAGATTTTTATATAAAAAAAACAGTTAATATTCTGGCAATCGTGTTAACAGCAGTAATCGGATGTTATAAATTCAATTAAATAATATTTATTAGAATTAGAATACGCCTTATGCATGATTATCGAAATGATTTTAAAAAAGTTTAACGGATTCTGGCTTGTGCCGCGTATTTCGACAGAGAGGGGAAAAATGTTGAGAATATGGTCTATTTTAGAGGTTTATTCTGATTTAATCTGATGGCGTTCAATAAGTTTTTTTACAATTTCCTCCAATTCAATTTCCTGCTCGGCGAGCATTACAAGCAGATGGAAGATGAGATCAGCAGTCTCATTTATAATTCCCGGTTTATCGCGGTTCTTTGCTGCAATTACAGTTTCAACAGCTTCCTCGCCAACTTTTTGAATTATCCGGTCGGCGCCTTCCTGAAATAATTTTGTTGTGTATGATTTTTCCGGAAGGTTGATTTTTCTTTGTTTAATTAACCCGCTTAGTTCGTTCAAAAATTTAATCTCTGTTTTAGAATCACCGAAGCAGGAATATGTCCCATCATGGCAAACAGGTCCATGCGGGATTACAGAAATAAGAAGTGAATCGCTGTCGCAATCTTTTTTAATGTCTACTAACTTCAGAAAATTTCCGGATGTTTCTCCTTTTGTCCATAAAGCATTTCTTGTTCTGCTGTAAAATGTAACTAATTTGGTTTGAACAGTTTTAACAAACGCATCTTCATTCATAAAACCGAGCATAAGTATCTGATCCGACTTATAGTCAATTATAATTGCCGGCATCAGACCATCCATTTTTTTGAAATTCAATCCATCTTTATTAATCATAAGCGTACTGCAATTCCATTTGAATGCAAATATTGTTTTAAATCAGTTATTGCAAGTTCTTTATAATGAAACAGACTTGCGGCAAGGCAGGCATCAATTCCAATTCTGAATACATCCAGAAAATGTTTTTCCTCCCCCGCTCCGCCTGAAGCTATAACAGGGATTGTCACGCTCTCCGTTACCTGATTAAGGAAATCAAGATCGTAACCGTTTTTTGTTCCGTCGTGATCCATTGACGTTAAAAGGATTTCCCCGGCTCCAAGCTCATTAACTTTTTTGCACCAGGATAATCCTTCAAGTTCTGTTTCAATCTTACCGCCGTTTATAAAAACTTTTTTCTTATCATTGATATTTTTAACATCGATTGCGGCAACAATGGCCTGACTGCCGAATCTTCTTGCGGCATCAGTTATTAATGATGGATTATTCACGATTGAGGAATTCAATGAAACTTTGTCCGCCCCGGATCTCAGCAATAATTCAATATCGTTTAATTCAGAAATTCCCCCTCCGACTGTAAACGGAATTCTGATCTCTTTAGCGACTTCTTTAACGAGCTCGAGCAGTGTTTTTCTTTTTTCTATTGATGCGGTTATATCAAGGAAAACAATTTCATCCGCGCCTTCGTTATAATAGCGCCCGGCAAGTTCAACCGCCGAACCGGCATGCTGCAGACTCACAAAATTAATTCCCTTAACCACCTGCCCGTCTTTAACATCAAGACACGGAATAATTCTCTTACTTATCAAATTTAGAAAGTTCCTTTAGATCAATTTTATTTTCATAGATTGCCTTACCCACTATCGCAGCATCGCAACGTATATCTTTCAATTCATCAAGATCATTTTTCCCTCTAACACCGCCGGAAGCAATCAAGTAAATATTCGGAAACATTTCTTTAATACCAGTATAAAGCCGGAAATTAGGCCCCTCCAGCATCCCGTCTTTATCAATATCTGTAATAAGGTAGTTATTCAGTCCGTACCCTATGCATTGTGTTATGTAAATGCTTATTTCAAGATATGAATTTTGGCTCCATCCTTTTACGA
>PGYS01000188.1 GCA_002839795.1 Ignavibacteriae bacterium HGW-Ignavibacteriae-3
AAAATGAAAAAACTTGCTCTCATTATTACCGCGCTGCTCTTCTCATTAAATCTGATATCCGCTCAAAACAAATATTTCCTACAATTTCCAGATGAATGGAAATTCAAAGCGGCGGACAATTTTGAATTCTCAAAACCGGATTACGATGACTCGAACTGGGAGAAAATCAGGATCGATAAAGTATGGGAGGACCAGGGTCATGATAATTATGACGGCTACGCGTGGTACCGCATTAAAATCTTTATCCCCTCTTCATTAAAAGATGATGCATTCCTGAAAGACTCATTGAGAATTTTCCTTGGTAAGATTGACGATTACGACCAGTCATTTATCAATGGGAAAATTTTCGGTATCAACTGCAGGAATGCCGACGAAAAAACTTCTCTTGATAATTCATTCACGGATGAGAGACCAATTCCCTGGAATGTAAACCGGAATTATTCATTATCAGTTAATGACTCCCGGATATTATGGGATAAGGAAAATGTAATTGCAGTCAGAGTTTATGATCAGGGCGGTGCCGGCGGCATGTTTAGCGGTGGTGCTGCTATCAGAATGCTCGACCTGAATGAATTTTTAATATGCGGTCACAGTCATGCTCCATACGAATTCACAAAGGGTAAAATCAGTAAATCATTTTCTCTGAATAATATCTCTGCTTTGTATTCAATTAAAGGAAAGTTTACTATCAAGGCAGAAGGCAAAATTGACGGAAAGATATTCTTCGAGAAAAGTTATGATGTGGAATTGAGGCCGAACAGTTCACAAAATTTTGCATACTCGTTAAGCAGTCAGGATCAATCCAGTTTAATACGATATATTTTTGATTTCGCCCATAATAATTCTCAATCCGTTTTTAATGATGAGGCACCTTACATTCTCACACCAGTTTCATCTCCTGCGCCAAAAATCAATGGAGCTAAAGTTTACGGACAAAGACCCGGCAGGCCGTTCCTCTACACCATAGCCGCCACGGGAACGCGTCCTATGACATTTGAGGCGGTCAATCTTCCCGCAGGATTAAAACTTGATAAAAAAACCGGAATCATAAAAGGCAGGGCATCAGAAAAAGGTGTGTATAAAGTTACTTTGAAAGCGAATAATAAAATCGGAACCGCGACAAGCATTTTGAAAATTATCATAGGTGATAAAATCTCCTTAACACCTCCGATGGGATGGAACAGCTGGAATGTCTGGGGATTGGCAATTGATCAGGAAAAAGTACTGGCCTCCGCAAGAGTGTACAAGGAAAAGGGATTATTGAACCACGGCTGGACATTTATAAATATTGATGACGGCTGGGAAATCGAAGGCAGCTCGCCGGATCCGAAACGCGACTCGAACGGAAACATTTTATGCAATTCAAAATTTCCGGATATGAAAGCACTCGGCGACAGCATTCACGCGCTTGGATTGAAGTTCGGAATCTACAGCTCTCCGGGTCCGCTCACCTGCGGAGGATATACGGCAAGTTATCAGTTCGAAATCAATGACGCGCGCTCTTTCGCATCATGGGGCGTCGATTACTTAAAATATGACTGGTGTTCATACGGCAAGATCGCGAAAGATCATTCAATTGCAGAATTGAAAAAGCCATATTATGTAATGCGTGACGCGCTTGACAGTATTGACCGTGATATTGTTTACAGTCTGTGCCAGTACGGAATGGGCAACGTTTGGGAATGGGGTGGAAGTGTCGGTGGAAACCTCTGGCGCACTACCGGAGACATAACAGATACCTGGCAGAGTTTAAGTCAAATAGGTTTCAGCCAGATAGAAAACGCCAAGTATGCTAAACCCGGAAACTGGAATGATCCCGATATGCTTGTAGTAGGATGGGTCGGCTGGGGGCCTAATCTGCATCCTACACGATTAACCCCGGATGAACAGTACACTCACATAAGTTTATGGAGTCTGCTCTCCGCACCATTGCTTATCGGATGCGATCTAACCAGACTTGATGATTTCACGCTTAACTTAATAACGAATGATGAAGTAATTGCGGTTAATCAGGATCCGCTTGGAAAACAGGCAATTCGAAAATTTAATGAAAACGGAACTCAAGTCTGGGTAAAAGAACTTGAAGACGGAAACCATGCAGTCGGAATTTTTAATCTCGGAAATGAAACTCAAAAAATCGCGGTGAATTTTTCGGACATCGGTGTGAGGCCGAAAAATAAAATACGCGATCTGTGGCGTCAGAAAAATCTCGGCGAATTCAGCGGGAAATTTGAAACTGCAATAACATCCCGTGGCGTAATGCTTTTTAAACTGACCGGCGGGTAAGTTTCTGATAGCCGTTTTTTGAAATTTTAGTTGATGATGAATTTATCAGCGCGGTTGAATTAAGGACAAAAAAAACCCCCGTTGAACGCGGGGGTTTATAGAGAAAAATTTTACCAGAGAATTAGGCAATAACTTTTACTTCCTGAGCCTGTGGCCCTTTTTGCCCTTGAGTAACGGTAAATTCAACTTTTTGACCTTCTTGAAGTGAGCGATATCCGTCACTTTGAATAGCCTGGAAATGAACAAATACATCATCTCCGCCTTCGCGGGAGATGAATCCAAAACCTTTTGAGCTATTGAACCATTTTACGGTTCCAGTTACTTTTTCTGACATCTTTCAGATGCTCCTGAAAAAATTATGAAAATAAATTAATTAAACAGAGCATCTGAAGATTTTTGGTAATTGTAAAATCATCAAAATGAACATTGCTCTTTAGAAATAAGGAATTTGTACTAATTTCCAAATTCCTTAGCTCCGCGGGCAAGGCTCGAACTTGCAACCCTGCGGTTAACAGCCGCATGCTCTACCATTGAGCTACCGCGGAATAAAATTTGCGGGGTAAAAATAGATTTTACATGCTCTTTTGTCAAGTCCTATTTAAAAATAAATTTTTCCCCCTTTTTCAATTAAAATATTGATATTCAAAAATATGAGAAAATAACCGGTACAATCCGATCGTTTTAATTAATATCTTTATTTAGGTCGTTTTATTAAATTATTCCTGATCAATTAGTTCGATGACAGGGGTAAACAAATTGTGACTTCTAAAATTCGATTATTGGGATGGCTAAAATGAATTTGGATGAACTCAAAAAAAAGATCCAGGACGCATTCCTGGATTGGGATAAAAACAGCTATCAAAAGACTGTGAAAAAGTTTCCCGAGCGCCTGAAAGAGTTTACTACTCAATCATTTACACCTGTAAAGGCAATTTATACACCGCTTGATAATGAACCGGAATTATATGACGATAAATCTGGTTATCCGGGTTTATTTCCGTTTACGCGCGGAGTTCAGTCCACAATGTACCGCGGCAGGTTATGGACTATGAGGCAGTACGCAGGATTCGGGACTGCAAAAGAATCCAATGAAAGGTACAGATATCTTCTGGCACAGGGACAGAGCGGATTATCAATAGCCTTTGATCTTCCGACACAGATAGGTTACGATAGCGATGATCCGATGGCGTTAGGTGAAGTCGGGAAAGTCGGCGTTGCGATAGATACACTTGCCGATATGGAAATTTTATTCGATAAAATTCCGCTTGATAAAGTTTCAACATCAATGACAATAAACGCCCCCGCTTCCGTTCTGCTGGCTATGTATATAGCCGTTGCCGAAAAGCAGGGTGTCAGCAGAGAGAAACTTACCGGAACAATTCAGAACGATATCCTCAAGGAATACACTTCGAGAGGAACATACATCTATCCTCCGAAAGCATCCATGCGGCTTATAACAAACATTTTTGAATTCTGTTCGAGAGAAGTTCCAAAGTGGAATACAATTTCAATTTCGGGTTA
>PGYS01000189.1 GCA_002839795.1 Ignavibacteriae bacterium HGW-Ignavibacteriae-3
ATTCGCAAAAGACTTGAAGCCGAATATTTCTAACTTTGATAAAAACAAGTAGCGCCTCTAAAATATCATCGAATGATATTGCTTAATTGAATTGCTTACATAATAAATAATTGAGTCGGTAATATGGTATTTCAATAGAAATCCGCAGATGATTATGATTATAACTCCAATACTATACATGTACACAAAAGCCGGTCTTACATCAAATACTACGTATATACCCTTCAGAATTCTCTGCAGAATCCACAGGAAAAACAATATCAGAAAAATAAAAACAGCGGAATTAAAGGCTACCATCGTAAGAACTTTGAAAAGTATTGCCTCCAGAGGAAGAAGTACTGAGAACGGAAGAAATGACCAGATCACCATGAAAAATATACTTAAAAATTCTACCCTTGTTTTGATAAAGAAAGAGGCAAATTTTATTATGGCAGCTATCAAGGCGAATTTAAATATCATAATCACTGTGAAAAAAATAAATGATATCAGTGGATTCCATGACATAAAACTGATGAGTTTCATCAAACTGTGATGTCCAAAGGAAAGAGCCAATTTCTCCATCAATATATTTGAGCGGAAATAAAAGAGAAGTACTGTAATCAGCAGTGATGCCGATCCTGCATGGATCAGCATTAAAATAGTAGTGTGGATGCCGGACATTATTCTGTGGTCGCGAATATCAGCGTAAAAATTATAGGGACGCAGGAGGGCGCGTGTACAGTCCTCTTTGAATTTTTTCTTTACATTTATCAGCACCGCCATTAGAAGAGTCAACGACAGGGCAATCAGGATAAACATAATGGAATTCTCTTCCTTTCGTGTTCCGATCGGAATAGTCACTTTCGCATCATTGCCAAGTTTAGCAAGAAGAACTTTATAACCAATACTGTTCAGATTGCGGTTATTATCCAGGACGCCGATCTTGTAAATCATATCTTCTGAATATCCGCCGTATAAGGAAGCATATTCTCCGCGGTAATCAAAAAGAGAATTAATGAAGAATCCTGAAATACTGATATTTCTTGAATAATCAATCATATCCTTGAAATATTTTGCCTGCGCATCTGATGAATATTTTGCAAGGTATCCGCTCTGGTTGCCGGCATAATTCGGGTAGCTCATTTCACTGATGAAGAATGAATTTTTTCCTACAGAATCAATTCCTCTTTGAACTTCATCTCTGATATTTTCAGGGGGAGATGAATATAATTCTATTCCATAAAAATCTATCTCAGGAATGGTTCCGGTCTGAACTCCAACAAAAGAAGCATAGGTGGAAAATCCTTTTGTGCTTATTGAATGCCCAACACGTTCGAGAAAATTCTGAGTTATTTCTGAGTTTGGAAGGAAGGAACTACCCAATCCGAAGATGGTTGTGTTCCCGTATTCGCTATAATTTATATATGATTTCATCATACTGATCGCGCGAAGCTGGTAATCGGCCTGCTCCAATATCTCTTCGGGAATTGAATTCAGCGGTAATTCTATTAAGGCAAAAAGTCCAAGTTCCTGGCACAACTTGATAGCGTAGGGATTAGGATAACTTTTTGAAAACCGTACCGAATTAAATCCCGTACTCTTGATCAGTTTAAGATCATCTCTCAATTTATCGTAGGAATTCATTCTTTTTAATAAAGTTTCATCTATGTAATATGTAGTGCCCTGCAGTGTAAACGGATTTCCATTCAGAAGAAAATTATTCTGATCTTTTTTTATCTGGTAGAGAGAAATCTGTTTAACTGTTTTATCTATTACTTGTCCGCTCTTGATGAGACTTATCTCACAGAAATAATAATCCGGTGTTAGCGGCGACCACAAAAGCGGTTTGGTTAGTTCAATATCAGCTTCAATGATGTTATCTTCTTCGGAAATTGTACTTGTAAAATCTCCCTTGGCTTGAGGAACAGGTGAATTTTTTTGGAAGAGATTTATCCGTATCAGTATTTCCTGAGATTGTGAAACACTTGATGCTTTGTTGAAGGCTGAATTTCCGATTCCGATTTTAAATTTTAAATTGGCCTTAGTCTGGGACTGATCAAATGAGAATGTATAGGAATTATAAGTTATGTGGAGTGTCGGGACTATTTTAATATATACATCTCTAAATATTCCGCCCTTTAAACTCGAGAACATAAATCTCTGTTTGGCGGGTATTGAACTATCCGAATTGAGTTTAGAACTTACTTTGATTGTTAAAACAGAATTTTCTTTTAAAATATCTTTAGGAAGAGGAATTTCAAAAGGCAGTGATCCGCCGGAATGTTTATAGATATTATAACCATTAACTGAAATTTCCGAACTGTAGTTGATTCCTAAAAATCCGAGCACGAGTTGCGAATTATAGATCTGCTCGTTAGTCAATCCTATTTTCTTTTCGAAAATTAATACGTCATCCCCGTCAAACACGGCGGGAACAGAGATGCTGATTTTCTTCTCCGGATTATTTTCGGGAAAAGCCGACCACCCTGAATTCATAAGTTCAACGTTTCGAACTTCATTCTTATCAAAAAAAACAGGATCGAAAATTCCATTTTGATTTTTAGGTAAGGAAGTAACCTTTATTTGCGCCGGAGTAAGATTTTGTAGAAGTAAAATTAGAACAGTTAGGTACTTAAGATGTTTTGTCATAATTCCGCAAATTTTTCAAATAAACGGCACAAATATACGAAATCGCAGGGGGGGGTATCAATAAAATTCATAAAAATTTGGGCTCGATTTGAGCCCAAATTGAAGATAAATCGAGATTCTGCTGAATGATTATGCCGCTTCTATGATTTTAACGAAAGAATCTGCTTTTAAGCACGCTCCGCCTACGAGCGCGCCGTCAATATCCGGTTGGGACAGGAGCTCTTTTGCATTTTCGGCTTTTACGCTTCCTCCGTATTGAATTACTATCTGATGGCTGAAATTCGCAGAAAATAATTTTGATATTAATGTTCTGATAAATTTATGAACTTCCTGTGCCTGCTCCGGTGTAGCATTTTTTCCTGTTCCAATTGCCCATACAGGTTCGTATGCTAATATCAAATTTTGAAGTTCGGTTTCGGTTATTCCCTCAAGCCCTTTTCTTAACTGGGACTCAATTACATTAAAAGTAACGCCTTTCTCCCTCTCTTCAAGAGTTTCTCCGATACAAAAAATCGGTTTTAAACCGTGCCTGATTGCCGTTTTAATTTTTTTATTAATCGAGAGATCGGTTTCCCCGAAAATAGTTCTTCTTTCTGAATGACCTATTATAACAAATTCACATCCCGCGCTCTTAAGCATATCAGGAGAAATTTCACCCGTGAACGCACCGCTTTCCTCAAAATAAATATTTTGTGCACCTAGTTTGATAGAAGAATCTTTCAGTAATGCGCTGGCTGTTTCAAGGTTAGTAAAAGGAGGGCACACAATTACTTCGGCTGGAAGATTTTTACCCTGCATTTCTTTTTTCATCTCTGATATGAGACTAACCGTTCCATTCAGATCGTTATTCATTTTCCAGTTACCTGCAATAACTTTTCTACGCATTGAATTTCCTCAATTAATTTATTACGAAAAAAAAGCTGTCAAATGACAGCTTCAACTCTTCTGATTCCGGGTACTTCTTTTATGAGCGCACGTTCAACGCCGGCACGTAAAGTCATTTGAGACATTGGGCAATCGCTGCATGCGCCTGTAAGTTTTACTTCAACAATTCCTTCCGGAGTTATCTTGACAAGTTCAACATCGCCACCGTCTGCTTCTAAATATGGTCGTATGCTTTGCAGGGCTTTTTCGACTTTCTCGCGCATCACATCACTCATTTTGTGCTCCTTAG
>PGYS01000042.1 GCA_002839795.1 Ignavibacteriae bacterium HGW-Ignavibacteriae-3
AATGATAAACGAGAGTAATATTACTCCGGTTATTTTCCTGAGTAAAAGTGACCTTATCAGTTCAGATGAAATTGAAAGCAGGAAATATGATATTAATAAAATCATGCCGGACATTAAAATTGAAGCATTCAGCAATAATCGTCTAACTGATATAGAATATATTAGAACACACTTTACCCCTTCCAAAACTTATTGTTTGCTCGGTTCATCCGGCGTGGGCAAAACTACTTTATTAAATAATCTGATAAACCAGGAGCTATATAAAACTCAGCCTATCAGAGAGAAAGATGGTAGAGGGAAACATACTACCACACGCCGAGAACTTATAGTTCTGGAAAATGGGGCAATTGTGGTGGATAATCCTGGAATGCGCGAGCTTGGTATTATTTCTATAGAATCCGGTTTAGACAATACTTTCGATGAAATTGCAGAATTGTCAGATCAATGTCGTTATACTGATTGCACGCACACAATTGAGAAAGGTTGTGCAGTATTGAAAGGGATTGAGGAAGGAAATATTTCGAATGAACGTTATCATAATTACATAAAGATGTATAAGGAATCTTTATATAACGAAATGTCATATTTTGAAAAGAGACAGAAGGATAAGAAGTTCGGGAAATTTATGCACGCATATTTGAAAAATAAAAAGTAATCGCACCTAACAAGCCAATCAAGCGGCCGCCGTTAGTATACAAAAGTATTTTTTTAATTAGCTGAATAATTATTCACAAATAGAAAGAAAAATAATATGAAAAATATAAAAATGTTAATTAGTCTAATTATTTTATCAACATGCATCAACGCTTTAGCTCAAACATACAATGAATTAATTAAACTTAATAAATCATCAGTAGATGTATTTTACAGTGCTGGTCATTATGATCGCGCAATTTCGGTTGCAAATCGTTGTGAAAGTGCAATTGAGTATGTTAACAATCTAATTGACTTCAGACCGAAGATCAGTATTTTAGTTTTAAATCCGGAGGATTGGAAAAAACACGCTACGTTTCCTGTTTATGGAATGCCTCATTATTTAGATAGCAAAACACTGGTGGTTGCATCAGAAGACAACGACTTCTGGAAGAGTTTTATACCACCTCTCGATAAACTGCCATCTGATTTAGCAGATAAAATTAGAAAAGCATATTCTAAGACTGATGGGACATTAAGTATGATGGCTTTTTTTGACTTACTGGCGATTCATGAACTTGGACATGGATTTCATGAACAAGGTGGTTTAATTATGAATCGATTGTGGATGCAAGAATTGTTCTGCAATATTATGCTCCACACTTATATTGCTGAGAATGAACCTAAAAATATACTATCACTCGAAGTATTCCCCGAGATGGTTGTTTCTGCCGGAACAGCAGGATATAAATTCACATCGTTAGCTGATTTTGAAAAATTATATGATAATATGGACCCAAAGAATTATGGTTGGTATCAATGCAGACTACACGTTGCAAGTAAGAAAATTTATGAAGCAGGTGGAAGTAGTATACTTGTAAAATTATGGAAATCTTTGAAGGAAAATAAAAAAATATTGTCTGATGAGGAATTTGCATCTTTTCTAAATAACGAAGTACATAAAGAGGTCGCAAAAATTCAAACAGAATGGTAAAGTATTTTTAGTGATAATCAAATATGTTTTTTAACAAGCAACTCAACCGGACGCCGTAATAAATGTGGCATTTGTTCTGTTGTTGGATCTTGATCATAAGGTATAAATGTTTATTGGCAGTGTACTTATAAAATAAAATGTTGCCCCGCCAGGGCGGGGCTAAAATTATCGGCATTGTACTTATAATCGGCTGTCTTGTTATGGTACGCCGGTTGGTGGCAACGCCATTAGGCGATTTTAATTATACGCGTATTTCATACAAGTCATTTAGTGGTATCATGCTTCGAGGAATAATTGTATACTTTAATTATTATTCTATCCACAGGAGTTTTTATTGTACTCCTGTATTTTTTTACAGTCAGACCATGGCAATTGACCTGGGGCTCGACAAAAGATGAAATTAATCAATCATTCAATGGCGATGATATTGTAAAAAAGCCACATTTCGTTGGAACCAGGGCTATTAGTATAAAAGCTCCGCCATCTGAAGTTTGGAAATGGATAATCCAGATTGGCTCTGCACGGGCCGGCTGGTACAGTATTGATTTGATTGACAACGCGAATGTACCAAGTTCAAGAGAAATCCTCCAAGAGTATCAGAAAATTGAAATTGATTATTTCATTCCATTTACACCTGATCAGAAAAACGGCATGTGGGTAAAAGAATTTAAAGATTCAGAATATATTCTGTGGTGGGATAAGAAAGGTAACGGAACTTGGGGTTGGTATTTATATCAAAGCGAATCCGGCGGGACCCGATTGATAACGAGATTAAGAACAAGATATGATTTTAGTTTCCCCTGGATCATTTATTATATTGTCTATGACTTCGGAGACATTATCATGATGAGTAAGTGCATGCGCGGAATAAAAGAAAGAGCAGAATTTAATTTGCGCGGAACTAAGTAATTAAATCGCGCAACCGGTTTACTATTCCTTAGTTGCATAAATAAAATATACGTTTAAAGTAATTATGAAAAAGAAATCCATTCTTATTTATTTTGGCATTACACTCATCATTGCGGCTCACAACTCGTTCAGCAGTATTGCTTCAGATAGTAAAGAAAATAAATTCCGGCGGGAAGTAAAAGCACAAATGGTAAATATTGATTCGGTTAAAATCTCGTGTTATGAAACAGCCAAGTACTACATTATCGGTAAAGAAGTACATGAACGACTTGGCACCGACTTTTTGATAAAATATAAAGTTCAACCGAATTTAAAATTTCAATGTACCTATTCGCCGGACAAAAATGATTTTGAAATTAAAAATGAGTGGGCCGAATATTACGCGGGAATAAAAGGTGATCTTCTATTGTTGGACAGTTCGACAGGCCCTGGACCAAGCGGCCTTACCATATGGGATTTGCAAAAAAGGAAAAAGGTTTTTGAAGGTTCATGGTCTGACGCTGAAGAAAGCGGCGACGGCACATTGGTCTATTGGCTGGAAACGGGAGTGGCGACAGAGAATAATTGCCCTAAACTTAAGGAATGGATGTCTCATGGCTTGAGCGGCGCAATTGAGACAAAGGTGATTCTAAACTTATCTAACTTTAGAATTACTTTAACAAAAGAAACAAGATGCAGTCCAAGACAATAGTTGTTTCAATCATTAATTATTTGCACCTGACCAGCGCTTCGCTGCAAATAGCGCGGACACATTATTGGAATTGTTTTGCTAATTGGCAATCTTGTTCCGGCCGGCTCTTTAGTGCATCCCGTTAGAACAAGCGAATTACTGATGCCGTACTTACGCGAGTCGACATCGGCATAAATAACAATAATCATAAAGTAAAAAGAGCAACTATAATGAAAAAAATAATATTAACTTTTCTTGCTTTTGCTATTACTTTCGCTCTCGGCTTCACCTTCAAGTCAATCACAACGAAAAGTGATGACAGTCAGCAAACAATAAAAAAAGTGACCGGCATTGGCGGTATTTTTTTCAAGTGCAAAGACCCGAAAAAAATGAGAGAATGGTATGGAGCCAATCTCGGTCTTAATACTAATCAGTACGGGGCGGTTTTTGAATGGAGACAGGGCGTTGACACTACTAAAAAAGGATTTTCTCAATGGAGCCCGTTTTCCGAAAAGACCAGGTATTTTGAACCTTCAACTAAAGACTTTATGATTAATTACAGAGTTGAAAACCTCGAAGCGCTGATCGCAGAACTGAAAAAAAACGGAGTTACGGTTGTGGACACAATTGAAACAGTTGAATACGGCAAATTTGTTCACATCATGGACATTGAGGGTAACAAGATTGAACTATGGGAGCCGAACGATATTGAATTTGAAAAACTTGGTGCGAAGATAGGCGCCAAGACTACCAAATAATTATAACGCCATAAAGATAAGGAGGAATGAATAATATTTTCTTTATTGATATAACTATACCACTAAATGCTTTAGTTGATCAGGACAAGTATTCTTCCGCATGTGTTTTTATACACAGTTAAATTGCTTATGCGCTTGTAAAAAATTTAAACATCAATCCTTTATGCATCTGACACTGAAAGCGCTGGCTTTTCTGTCGTATTGGTTCAGAATAACGCTCTGATTAAAATACATATTCATATAATGGGCTGAAGATAAATCCGCTTCGGACGAACTCCAGAAAAATGTATTAATCCCAAGAGAATATGAGTAGCCCACACCGTTGCCGGTACTGTAACCAAATCCCGAAAGCAAAGCAGAAAATCCGCTTGCATTCGTGCCGGCCCCGTCTGCGGTGCCCTCGCCAACGGCCTTTAAATCGTTGCTGTTCCCCTTCACGCTGTTTTTGAGTATATCCAGTTCAGCTTTAGTCGGAATGTGCCATCCGTCAGGACAAATTCCTTTAGTGCCCGGAGTCTTGACATACTGCATTACTTCGTCCCACTGATACAAACCTCCGAATTTTTCACAGTTGACTCTGTTGTTGTCGTAACAATATTTTTCAAGAATACCGTTATTAGACTGGTTCTGATTACCGTTTATAAGTAATCCAACATCCAAATTTTCTTTCAGCCAGCACTGGCTTCCGACCTGGACCGAATGGTACAGCTTTCCGGAGTACATAACCGTTCCGCCCTCACATGCTTCAGCGGTGGTAAATGACCACGTCGGGGCGCTCCAATCGGACGTGCCTGAATTATTCGCCGCTCTTACACGCCAATAATATTTTGTAAGATAATTGAGACTCAGCAGCTTGTGGCTGGTATTCGTCAGCCCGCTTTGATTAAATACAAAATCTGAAAATGAACTACTTGTAGAAACCTGCAAAGTATAGCCGGCCGCTCCGGGACTCGCACTCCAGCTGAGAGTGGGAGTAATACTTACATTTGACGAATTATTTGAAGGAGATATAAGCACTGGCGGAGCGAGCGGTGCGGATCCAGTTGTAAATGACCACGAAGGAGTTGACCAGTCTGAAACACCGAGATTATTTACGGCTCTCACTCTCCAGTAATAAACTGTAAATGAATTTAATCCCGTAACCTGAATATTAGTTGTTGATATATCGCTTTGATTGAAAGTGAGCGCCGAGAATGCGTTGTCGGTTGAAATCTGAAGAGTATAACTTGCGGCTCCGCTGCTTGCTATCCATACAAAAGTAGGCGAAGTGCTGACGGAGGCGGCCATATTTGTAGGGAGAGATAACAAAGGCGCCGCAAGACTTGCCGCTTTGGTTTTGAAAGACCACACGGGGTCTGACCAGCCGGAGGTTCCGCTACCGTTTGCCGCTCTAACGCGCCAGAAGTAATTAGTAAGATTATTCAGGCCGGTTACCTGCCGGTTTGTATTAATTATACCGCTCTGGTTATATATAAAACTTGAAAAAGAAGGATCAGCTGAAACCTGCAGCGTGTAACTGGTTGCCCCGCTGCTTGAATTCCATATTAAGTTTGGTGATGTACTTATATCAACTGAATTATCTGCCGGAGAAGACAAAACCGGCGGAACAGGAATTGAATGCGAAGTAGTGAACGACCAGGCCGGAGATGACCAGTCCGAAGTACCGGAAATATTCGATGCACTTACACGCCAGTAGTATTTTTCAAAATTATTCAGACCCGTTATTTGCTTGCTGGTAGCGGTTAATCCGCTTTGATTGTAAACAAAATCCGTGAAGGTGCTGCTTTTCGAAACCTGCAGCGTGTACCCGTCCGCACCAAGTGAGGCATTCCAAGTGAGAACAGGATTTACATTAATATCAGAAGCGCCATTCGATGGCAAAGATAGCAAAGGAACGGACGGAATTGTTCCCGCTGTTACAAACGCAAAAGCCGGGGAAGACCATGCTGATGATTCATAATTGTTTGCAGCGCTGACTCTCCAGTAATACCGGACAAGTCTGCTCAAACCGACTACCTGCTTCCCCGTATCCGCTAATCCGTTTTCATTAATTACCAAATTGGAAAACGAGCTGTCAGTTGCCAACTGGAGATTGTATTTTGTCGCACCCTCGCTTTGAGTCCACAATAATTCCGGTTCTGTACTTACACCCGTCTTATTATTTTCCGGAGATGATAACACCGGAGCGGATAAAGTGATTTCAGCAGCAGGGGCATTTGGAAATTTGCATGAATTTGCCAGTGCTATAAGTACAATAACCGGTATAATATATATATAACGAGAATCCATTAATCTGTTTATCATCTTAATTTCTTAATAAATATTCTGTTTTTAACGAACATCTTAGACCCTTCATTTGAAGAAACTGATCAAAATGTATTGTTTTGAAAGTAATATCTGCCTCTGTCAAATTACGCTAAACAATCATATTTAATATCATTAATAATAATAGCACTTTCCGTAAAAATTATTCAAACGCCAAAACGACGCGAAGGCAGCCAATAGATATTGTCGTTATTGGCAGCCGGGACATAATCCGCCGTTGATTTCGAAGAAACGCACTATAAGATAGTTATTACACAAATATTTTAATTGACGGGAGTCACAATCCTGTCGATTATTCAATCCCTCCAATCCAGAAAAGCCTTAGTTTCAACCTCTTTTCCGCTTAAATTATCCAGAATATGAATTTCCACAAGATATTTTCCCTCCGGGTATCTGCTAAGGTCAAGCTGCAGGTAAATCTGCGGATCTTTTTCCCGTGTCTGGTAACTTGATGTCAGAGATATATTTTCATCCTCCTTGCCGATCCCAAGTACATTTAGAACAGAATTGAATGCTTTTTTAACACCGGATTCGCCATCATTAATTTTACTAATATTGATTTTTTGAATGAAACTTGTAAGACCGGAATTAGTCTGTTTAAGATTATAAACTTCATAATAGAGATAGGGCGGATTATCCTTTTTAAATTGCATTAAAGGATTGGGCTGAATAAAAATATCTTTCCTGTTAACAAAACGATCTGAAGTTTTTTCGCGTTCAACCCTTGAAGCCAGAATCAGGCTGCTTATATCCAGATTGTAATTGCTGAATTTTCGGATTTTAATATTTGAGCGGTTAGCAGAGATTCCGCCGTCAGCAATTCTTTTAATCTCTACGGCGACAATTCCCGAATCCGTCACCATCGGAATACCCATCGAATTAACGACCAGCTTTTTATCATAATATGAAATCTGATCATTAACTGAGTCAAATTGTTCTGTTCTCTCTTTCAGGCTATTAACAACATCATAATTTTTATCGATGAAAAATACTCCGAGTTCATGATCGACCGCATAGTCTCCGGAAGAAAGCAGGCTGTCTGCCGCGTCCAGACCATAGCTTATAACTACATCCGTATGATTTCTTATAACAGGATTTTTGAACTGCGCTATTGAAACCGGCGCTTCGAATTTAGGTCCTTCAAATTTGGGCTCATAGTAATAGAAATAATTTTTTCGCAGATTATTAATATCGGAAGAAGTATCCCCGGCGAATTGTGAGGCGGTTTTGTCCTTCTCGGCAGCCGGTGCTGAGAAAATAAAATTTCCGCTCTGTGCCATATCTGTGAACCCGAATGTAAAATTTTTATAGTTCCATACATCGGTCTTAACTTCAACTTTAGTATTCCCCATTTGAGGACGCATTCTGATTCTGCTTTCCGGTTCACCGTATCTAAGTACTACCTCTCCCCGATTGGATTTCCATCCTGTTATATTCATCTTTGGAACGCTGAAATGCAGATTTGAATATGCAACGCGGGAATAATGTTCCAGCAGACGTTCGTTATATGGAGTCAAATAAAGCGGTTCAGAAACTTTCCAATAAAGTTCAATGAAATCTTCCAGCTCATAATCATTCATGTTTTTCATTACGTCATCGAATCTCGCTTCGAGCAGAAATTTCACTGAATTAACGGTAAAATCTTTTCTATCATTAGCGTTCATCATTTCCAAAGCTTTTTTATACTCATCGTAGCTTTCTTTGATTCTTGAGTTTTTATAATACATCAGCCCGAGACAAAGATGAATCTTCTGATCATCCCTTTTATGTTCTATTATCCTTTTAAGAATCGGAATAGCTTTATCGGCACGTCCAGATTTTTCATAAAGAAGACTCAGTTTAATCGAGGCGTCATAATTTATTGAGTCGAGTGCCAGTGCGTTCTTATAATAATTTTCCGATTCGTGCATATCCTCATCGGCATATTTTTGAAGCGGCGCGAGTATTCCGTCCACATTACGGAATGACTGATCATATTCCGTAAAATCTCTTTCTTTCATCTCGCCGAGCTTAACCCATGCCTCAATTTGAGTGCTGTCCATTTTAAGAATCTCCTTGTAGAGGTCAATGGCCGTATATCGGGCAAAGTCGTTGCAAATTTTTGCATATTCATATTTATATGTGAGATTTGCAGGATCCTTGGACACGGCTATTCTCAGATTCTCGAAAGCTCTGTTCCTTGATACAAATGTATTCTTCGCAATGTCAATCTTCGCAAGTTCGAAGTAGGAAGGGGCATCGGAGTTTTCACGGATGGATTCTTTAAATAAGAGCACAGCCCTGAGTGTGTCCTTTACTTTCAGGGCTTCTATTCCTTTATTGTACAATTCATCCGATGCGCCGGATACAGCCGCCGAAGCTCCGGAGCGCGAAAGGAGCATTAACAATAAAAGGTAACAGATTATATATCGATATGAAAAAATATTTTTCATTTTCATTCCAGCGGTAAAAACATACTAACAAACCGATTCAGAATCAATTCCTGTAATTTTCGCTTTTAATACGCGTAATTCCCCTCTTTCAAATAGCGGGAAAAAATCTGAAGATTTGGGAAGTAAAAATATTTTTGTATTCCGTAACTTTTTACTGAATAATTTCGTCTAAAAATCAAAAATAAAAAGTGATAATTATGACTAAATATTTTACACTATTTATATTGATACCGGTTGTTGCCTTTGCCTCCATATCGAATAAAGAAAAAATATTAACCTTAAAAAAAATCGATAAGCCCATTTTAATTGACGGGATTATTGACGATTCGTGGAGTAAAGCGGATTCAGTCGGGGATTTTTTTCAGCTTCTCCCCTACATAGGCAAAGAGCCGTCCAGAAAAAGCTACGCCAAAGTTCTTACTACGGAAACCTCATTATTCTGTTTAATAGTCTGCTATGATAAACGCGAGGACATTCAGAGCAATACAGGTAAACTGGATGATATGGGCGGAGACGTCGTTTCAATAATGCTCGATACATTCGGCGATAAAAGATCGGCATACAAATTTGCCGTTAACGCGGCGGGAACGCGGGCGGACTGCCGTCTTCTTGACGATGCGCGCAACCGCGATTACAGCTGGGACGGCATCTGGTTTTCAGATGCAAAAATATATGACTGGGGTTATGTAGTAGAAATTGAAATTCCTTATAAATCTATTCAGTACGATGAAAAATTGAATTCATGGGGATTGGATTTCGACAGATGGCGTCCGTTAAATAATGAGGATCTGTATTGGTGCGAATATGAACAGAGCGAAGGACAAAGAATTTCTAAATTCGGGAAACTTCTATTTGAAGATTTTCATCCTTCTGTTAAAGGATTGAATTTAGAATTATATCCGGTTGCTTTCGGAAAGATAAATTATCTCGGAAATAATAAATATAAAGTTGATCCGAACGCAGGTCTTGATATTTTTTACAATCCCTCTCCTCAATTAACTTTTCAGGCAACTGCCAATCCTGATTTCGCGCAGATAGAAGCAGACCCGTTCAATTTTAATATTTCGCGCTATGAGACTTTTTTTAGTGAGAGAAGACCTTTTTTTGTACAGGGCAATGAAATATTTTCACCTTCCGGCAGACAGAGAAATACCGGGTTTTATAGCCCGCTTGATCTTTTATACTCAAGAAGAATAGGAAAAAAATTACCCGGCGGCAAAGAGGTTCCTCTTACATTCGGCGCTAAAGCTTTTGGAAGACTTGATGACTGGGAATACGGCGGATTTGCGGCAAGAACTCAGGAAACCGAATTCACTAATTATGACGGAAGTGCGGGAATTGAGCCGTCTGCAATTTTTCTCTCGGGAAGAATAAAGAAACAGATTTTGGATAATTCAAATATCGGAGTGTTGTTCGTCGGAAAGCAGACTTCAGAAAATACATACGGTGTAATCGATATTGACGGGGCTTTTAGAGATTCCGACTGGCAGCTCGCATATCAGGTAGCAAGATCTGTAAAAAATTCAGAGGGCGATTTTGCTTTTTCCGCAGGATTTACGAAATTCTCCGATACCTGGGTAACATTCATGCGGGGCCGTTATATCGGTGATAAATTTGATATCAATCAGGTCGGATATGTTCCGTGGAACGGTACCGGGGAATTTGTGGGATTAGCCGGACCAACATGGTATTTCAAGGAAGGAGCTCTTTCTCAACTTATGTTTTATGCCGGACCTGTTCTAAATTACGAAAAAGTGGATAGTTATACGGATTACGGCGGAGTACTCGGAATTAACATGCAGTTCAGATCCAATTGGGGTTATGAAATAAATTTACAGAGTATTCAGACCAAAGATAATAATAAAGAATTCAACTCATCCCAGGTAAATTTTAGTTCGTGGTTTAACGTCAGTCCAAAATGGCATGCAAATCTTTACGGCGGATACAGCAAGAGATATAACTTTTCCAGGAACTATCTCGCGTTCTACAGCTGGATGGGAGCGTCGGCATCGTGGAAAGTTGCGGATTTACTGCAGATCGGGACTTCTTACAATATGTGGATCGAAGGGAATCCGGAAGGAAATATAGAAGAGATTACATATAATGCCCGACCATGGTTTTCATTTACTCCCATCAACGATATGAGCATATATGTATACATAGATAATATATTTTTAAGATCATCAGATCAGATGGAGAGAGTATTTTTAGGAGCATTATTCTCGTATCAATTCTCACCCAAAAGCTGGATTTATCTTGCGCTCAACGAAATTCATGACAGAAACAATCCGAACCGTAGTCTTAATCTGACGGACCGTGTATCGGTATTCAAATTAAAATATCTTTATTACTTTTAAAAGCTTGCTGATATTTAAAAACAAAAAGCCCCGGCAGGATTGCCGGGGCTTTTTACAACCTCAATACTTCATTTTATCATCAGCAGGGATTCTTAATTAATTTTAGCAGATTGTCAAACTTAGCAACCTGTGCTCCTTCAAGAATGCCTCTAACATCTGCCAACAATTGTTTCCTTGCCTCACACATCTGTGTCTTTAGATCTATTGTAGCCGGATTGGCTGCAATCTCAGCTCTTGTTTTCTCATTCAATTTTTTAATTTGTTCTGCAGCTTCTTTTCTCGATAATGTTCCAGCTTTCACCTGTTCAGCAATTGCCTTGCGTGCATTATTTGCTTCCGCAATAATTTGAGCATTGGCATCTTTAAATTGCCGCACGAGGGGTTTCATCGTTTCATGATATTTGATCATCAAATCTTTAAACTTAGCTTTCTGCGCGTCTGTTAAATTTAGACCGCGGAAGAAAAGTCCCAAATGCTTCCCGAAATCAAAGCGCGTCATCCATGGATTTCCCATGAGTTTCGGATTTCCGGGAGTCATCACCCCGACAGTGCTGATAAAACTGTAGCTGAAGAGTGTATTATCGAATGTCATTTCGTAATCAACAGATGCGTCTTCAATCCCGTTGGTTATATCTGTATAATCAACCAAAGCAAATTGCGGAGAGTCAAAATCTGCCTGTTTAGGGGCGTTAACATCTCCCTTATCGCTGCAGGCCGAGAAGCCGATTAAAGGAAGAACTATAAATGCAGTTATTACGAGTAACGACTTAAAGTGTTTCATAAATTATCTCCTGCTTAAATTGTTTGCAGTATATTGACAAAATAATAAGAACCCGGGTTTAAAGTATTCGCTTATTTTTTTGATACTTAACCTTACGGGTCTTATTTTGCCTCTGTTAATTGGCGGAAAAATAGCTAAAAGATAATCACTAAAGCAATGACTCAGGATACAATCATGAAAATCAACGGTCTTTCAGTATTTACCTACGGAAGTGAGGAAAAAAGGGCAATAATTTTTATACACGGGTTTCCCTATGAGCATTCAATGTGGGAAAACCAAATCGAACTGTTGAAGAAGGATTATTTCTGCATCACTTATGATGTCAGGGGCCTCGGTGAAAGCTCAGTAGGTGATGGCCAATACACAATGGAGTCATATGTGGATGATCTCTTCACAATAATAAAAGAACTGAAATTGAATAAGCCCATATTGTGCGGATTATCCATGGGCGGATACATATCTCTGCGCGCCGTTGAAAGGGAGCAGAATCTTTTTTCCGCGCTTATTTTGTGCGACACAAAATCTGAAGCGGATGACGACGCTGCAAGATTGAAACGTGCCGCCGGGATTAGTCAGATAAATTCTGGCGAATTTTTAAAATTCATCGATACATTTGTAACTAATTGTTTTGCAGAGGAGACTCCGAAAGAAGATGAAAAAATGTTTTTCGATACCTTGTTCAAAGCCCACAAGAACGACCCGGTTGGTGTTAAAGGCGCAATAATTGCAATAATGTGCCGCACCGATACAACATTATTTCTTCCAAAAATCAAATTACCAACACTTGTAATTTGCGGTTCATTTGACAAATTGACACCTCCGGTTGTTATGCGCCCGATGGCTGAAAAAATTCAGGGATCAGAATTTGCGATCGTGCCGCGAGCAGGACATATGACGCCTTTGGAAAATCCTGATAATTTTAATGATTTGATATCCGGATTCCTGAAGAGAATTTAAACCATTTCAGGGACCGCTCGTGAGCTGTCCCTTATATAAAATTCATCACGTTTTGGTATTTCTATAATAGAATGTTACAAAGAAAAAAACCGGCTTCCGGGTTTCGATTAGTTTTCGGTTGAACGGAATGTACAACTCTTTGTGCTGAAGGGATTTTATATTATTAAGCCAAAAAAAACGGGGAAGATAAATTTCTTGTTTACCGTTTCTTTTCGTTGAGTATGCTCTCGATGCTTTTAAAGTTGGGATTTGGTTTGACTTTCGCGGCTTTATCTTTCGGCGTATTTTTTCTTCTCAATGAATCATTGAGGGCACCGGACTCCGCCGCCGCTTGTTTAGCCTGTTCTTTTATTACATCATCAATATTTCTGAAATTCGGATTGTTTCTCAATGAGGCGCTATCAGGTTTGCCCAAAGTCTCCCCTAATTTTTTTATTCCCTGCTCAACAGTCGGTATTTTTCCCAGATCAATCGTCAGATAGGGATCAAAATATCCGAACGCGCCGGATATAAAACCAACCGAAATAATTAATGAACAAAAAAATGGAAGAAAGTAGCCTACAAGCCATCTTACTATTTTACTGAATAGATTTTTTTCGATCGATCCGAGTTTTCTTGCAGTCACAAATATGGTGAGTGTGAGCACCCAGCTGATTATCAGACCGAGGAATAAAATGGCGAGGAATAACATTTTGGATTTTACGAAAAAGGAGGCTGCAAGAACGAGCGCAAAAAATATCAGAAAGAAACTGACCCTCTGATTGAGGAGATTCTCAAGAAAAGCTTTTTCCTGATCCGAATCATAATCTCTATTCTGCGAACCAAACATCATTTCTATTTCTTTTATTAATAAAAATTTACTTCATGAGTGATCAGATTTCCATTTTCATAAATAAATTTTGCGCTGAAAAACTTTTCCTCAAAAAGCCACGGGATGAATGTTCTGTCCCCTTCCCACAAATTCAGTTCGAGCAGTTTGTTATCAGGAATCCATTCGAGTTTGCCTTCATGAGAATCAATCAATTCGCCTTCAAACTCCCTGGCCGTAAAAACGAAAACATACCAGTCTTTCTTTCCGTCAAACATAGGGAAAGTAATAAAACCGTGCATAACCGGTTTTTTAATTATAAGTCCGCACTCTTCCCTCACTTCACGGATGGCACATTCCTCCGGAGATTCGCCGGGTTCAAATTTGCCGCCGAGCCCGTTCCATTTTCCTTCATGAACATCATTTTTTTTCTTGACGCGATGAAGCATCAAAGTCCGTTCACCATCCATCAGATAACAGAGAGTCGCGAGCTGCATAATTATCTTGACTGGTTTATTGATGACGCGAGAATCGAAGAGATGTCATCGAGTTCATCAAGAAACCATTTAACCTTCTCCGCTTTTGCCCTTTTACTGTCCCTAATCAAAGCAAGCCAGAGCTTACTTTCATTTGCATATTTGAGAGAAGCGATTGTATAGCTGGTAAGTTCTTTCTTTGTTGATACTGCCGATGCTTCTATATAGTTGCTTATAACACTTGTGCCGCTGCCGAATAATTCATCCCCAATCCTCTGCGACACATTATCTTTAGGAAGATGGTCTATGAACTCTATGAGCTTCAGAGTAAAAAAATAAATTCTTCTTCTGAACTCCCCTCTTGATTTCGTAGTTTCAAGCTGCATCTATCTACTCTCTGCTCATTCCGAAATAAATAGCTTTTAAGAGATAATTTTTTACGTAATCTGTAACGCCGTCCTGCAGATTCATAACGGGTTTATTATATCCGGCATTTTTAATTTTATCAAGACTGGCTTCAGTAAAATATTGATACTTTTCGCGGATATCTTCGGGCATATCAACAAATTCTATGTTGACGGGTTTCCCTACGGCATTAAACAATGCGGTGACAAGCTCAACCCAAGTCTGCGCCTTTCCGGTTCCGACATTATAAATTCCATTGACGTCGCGGTGCTCAAGAAAATGCACCGTCATGTCAACGGCATCTTTAATGTAGATAAAATCGCGTTTCTGTTCCCCGTCTTTATATTCGGGTTTGTATGATTTAAAGAGCTGAACCTTACCGGCATCCCTCACCTGTTCGAAAGCTTTATGAACGACGCTTCTCATTTCGTCCTTATGATATTCATTCGGGCCGTAAACATTAAAATATTTCAGACCGACAACTTTGTCCATTAAGCCGTTCCGTTTTATCCATGTATCAAACAGATGTTTTGAATAGCCGTACATATTGAGAGGTCTGAGAATATCAAGATTCGCTTCATTATCCTCATAACCGTTTGACCCGTCGCCGTATGTTGCCGCCGATGATGCGTAAATGAATCTGATACCGTTTTCGAGGCAGAATTTTGCTAGTTCCTGAGAATAGTGAACATTATTGTCCATCAGATAATCGGCATCTTTTTCAGTAGTGGCGGAGCAGGCGCCAAGATGAATTACCGAGGATACTTTAAAGGGGAAATTCCGCTGCAAAACCAGTCCCATAAAATCATCTTTATGAAAAAAGTCCGCGAACCTTAGTCCGTTCAGATTTTTCCATTTTTCATCTTTGCCCAGTTCATCAACCACGATAATCTTATCATTGCCCATCCGGTTCAACTTCCATACAACCGCGCTACCTATAAATCCAGCACCTCCGGTAACAACTATCATTATCTTCTCATTTATTTATTATATTTGAATGAAAATATATCACTATTACAAATGAAATAAAACAGAATCCCGGCCGGAAGGTCTGTTTCGCTGAGACTATTTCCCCGTACGATAATTAATAATTTCCGGTTATAGAAAGAATCTTGTGATGAAAAATTTCGAAATACTGACAAAGATATTAAACGAAAGAATAATGCTCCTCGACGGCTCCATGGGAGTTTTTATTCAAAAATATAAATTTACTGAAGAGGAATTCAGAGGCGAGAGATTTAAAGATCATCCTTCTGATCTCAAGGGAAACAACGATATCCTGGTGCTGACAAAACCCGAGGTTATAAAAACAATACATCTCTCATATCTCGAGGCCGGTTCAGATATAATTGAGACAAATACTTTTAACGGTACTTCAATATCGCAGTCGGATTATAAAACGGAACATCTTGTTTATGAAATTAATTTTGAAGCCGCAAAGATAGCAAAAGAGGTTACAGGAGAATTTGTTAAAAAGAATCCGGGTAAACCAAGATTTGTCGCCGGAGCGCTGGGACCTACAAATAAAACTCTTTCTCTTTCTCCGGACGTAAATGATCCCGGTTACCGTTCGATCACATTTGACGAAATGGCTTCTTCATTCAAAGAACAGGCACGCGGCTTAATTGACGGCGGAGCAGATATTTTGCTTGTCGAGACTATGATAGATACTTTGAACGCCAAGGCGGCACTTTACGGAATTATGGAATTATGCGGCGAAACTTCTAATAATATCCCCATTATGATCTCAGGTTCTATAATCGATTTAAGCGGAAGAACTTTATCGGGACAGAACACAGAAGCATTCTGGAATTCGATTTCGCATACTAAAAATTTATTAAGTGTCGGTTTGAATTGTTCACTCGGACCGAAGCAGATGCGCGCGTTTATAGAGGAATTGGCTGGTAAAGCGAATGTGTTTGTAAGTTTATACCCCAACGCCGGATTGCCGAATGAATTCGGGGGTTATGATGAATCTCCCGGGGCAATGGCCGAGGTTTTAGAGGATTATGCAAGTCATGGTTTCTTTAATATAGTAGGCGGATGCTGCGGAACGACTCCCGATCATATAAAAAGATTTTCAGAGATCACTCAAAAATATCCCCCTCGAAAAATTCCCGAAGTAAAAAAATATCTCAGACTTAGCGGACTTGAACCGCTCACATTCAGACCGGAAATGAATTTTGTAAATATCGGCGAGCGTACAAATGTTACAGGGTCGCGTAAATTTGCCCGGTTCATAAAGGAAAATAAATATGAGGAAGCTTTATCGGTTGCTAAAGAACAGGTGGAAAACGGCGCTCAGATCATAGATATAAATATGGATGAGGGCCTGATAAACAGCGAAGAAGCGATGAAGAAATTTTTGCAGCTCCTTTCTGTTGAACCCGATATAGCACGTGTACCCGTCATGCTCGATTCGTCCAAATGGAGTGTTATTGAGGCGGGATTGAAGTGCCTCCAAGGAAAAGGTATAGTAAATTCTATATCCATGAAAGAGGGTGAAGAAATTTTTAAGGAGCATGCCCGGAAAATTTTGCGATATGGGGCCGCAGTAATTGTTATGGCTTTTGATGAACTTGGTCAGGCGGATACATATGAACGAAAAATAAAAATCTGTGAGCGTGCGTATAAAATTCTTACCGAAGAAGTCGGTTTTCCTCCGGAGGATATCATTTTCGATCCAAATATTTTTGCCATTGCCACGGGAATTGAAGAGCATAATCAATACGCGCTGAATTATATTGAAGCGGTTAAATGGATAAAAAGAAACTTACCACTTGCAAAAGTAAGCGGCGGCGTCAGCAATATATCGTTTGCGTTCAGGGGAAATGATAAGGTAAGGGAAGCCATGCACTCGGCTTTCCTGTATCACGCGATCGAAGCCGGGATGGATATGGGGATTGTTAATGCCGGCCAGCTGGCAGTTTATGAAACAATCCCTAAAGACCTGCTCGAACATGTTGAGGATGTTTTGCTGAACCGGCGTCAAGATGCAACCGAAAGACTGGTTGAATTCGCCGGGACTTTAACAAGTGATGTTAAAGCTGAGGCTGAAGATGCCGAATGGCGGCGCGGAACGGTGGAGGAAAGACTGAAGTATGCCCTGATAAAGGGTGTGATCGATTTTATTGATATTGATATTGAGGAGGCCCGGCGGAAATATTCTCAGCCGCTTGAGGTTATTGAAGGACCGCTGATGAGCGCGATGAATATTGTAGGGGATCTGTTCGGATCCGGCAAAATGTTCCTGCCCCAGGTGGTGAAGAGTGCCCGCGTTATGAAGAAGGCTGTTGCGTATCTGATTCCATTTATCGAAGCCGAGAAAGTTAAAAGCGGAGATACTACAGCAAAGGGCAAAATTTTACTCGCGACAGTCAAAGGCGACGTTCATGATATAGGGAAAAATATTGTAGGCGTCGTGCTGGGTTGTAATAATTACGATGTAATTGATCTGGGAGTTATGGTACCGTCTGATAAAATTTTATCCAACGCGGTCGATATGAAAGTTGACGCCATAGGATTGAGCGGGCTAATTACACCTTCCCTCGATGAGATGGTTCACATAGCTAAAGAAATGGAGCGGCTGAAAATCGATCTTCCGCTTCTAATCGGCGGCGCGACCACTTCTCGTCTGCATACGGCTGTTAAAATTGCTCCTGAGTTCACCGGCGCAACCATACATGTGATTGATGCTTCAAAGAGCGTCGGCGTTGTCAGCAATCTTTTAAATAAGGATTCCAAAAAGAACTTTGTAAACGGAGTTAAAGAAGAATACAAAAAATTAAAATCTGACCACTCAAAAAGAAGGAGCGAAAGGGAATTTCTTGCGATTGAGCAGGCACGGGCGAATAAACTTAAACTTGATTTTTCCGGTTATTCGGTAAAACCTCCTGCGAAATTTGATATTACGGTCCTGCGTGATTATCCTCTCGATGAAATTCGGAAATTTATTGATTGGACTCCTTTCTTTACTACATGGGAATTGAAAGGAAAGTATCCTGATATTTTTGAGAGCAAGGATTACGGCAGCGAAGCTAAAAAGATATTCGATGACGCAAATAAATTACTGGATAAGATAGTGTCGGAGAAATTATTGACGGCAAATGGAGTGTTCCGCATTCTGCCGGCAAATTCATCCGGCGATGATATTGAAATTTATTCGGACGATTCACGCACAGGAATTCTTGCAACCTTTCATACGATACGTCAGCAGACAATTAAATCACAGGGTATTCCGAATATCGCGCTGGCAGATTTTATTTCTCCTAAAGAGGGCGGCATAAAAGATTATATAGGACTTTTCGCAGTTACAACCGGAATCGGGATTGAAAAAATCGTATCGCAATTTGAAAAAGATCATGACGATTACAATTCTATTATGACAAAAGCGGCGGCTGATCGTCTTGCCGAGGCATTTACCGAACTTCTTCATTTAAAAGTCAGAAGAGAATACTGGGGATATGCCGTGGATGAAAAACTATCTAATGATGAATTAATTACAGAAAAATATGCGGGTATAAGGCCTGCACCAGGTTACCCGGCCCAGCCGGATCATACTGAAAAATTGACGATCTGGAACCTTCTCGATACTGAAAGGAATGCCGCGATTTCATTGACAGAGAGCATGGCAATGTCTCCAGCTGCATCGGTTTCAGGTTTATTTTTCGCCCACCCTGAGTCTAAATATTTTACTACAGGAAAGATCGGGAAGGATCAGGTTGATGATTACCGGAAGCGAAAAGGAATAAGTTTGAAAGAGGCCGAAAGATGGCTTCGACCAATTCTAAACTATGACGAAAGTGAATAATATGGAATCGAGATACCGGCCCGGAGCCATAGGGGCACTAATGGATGAATATGAACGGGTTGCATTAGAACTTAAAAACCTGCTTAGTACCATTACTCAGGAGGAATTCACAAAAATCAGGGATCCGTTTACAAAGGATGAGGATTGCCGTTCGATTCAATCTGTGATGAAGCATGTCGTGGCAGCCGGATACCGATACGCGGATCAGTTCTGCGATTTTTTAATGAAACCGAAAGAAAATCATAATTACCATATCTATAATGTCCTCAATGCCATTGATGAATTTGAAAAAGTGATTCAACTTACCTCAGAAACCGTTGTTGGAAATTTACAAATGACAAGGGAAGAAATTCAATCCACCCTCGCCGAAACCAGATGGGGTCAGCTTAATATCGAAATGATGTTCGAACACGCGATTGTTCATATTCTTCGACACAGGCGGCAGATAGAAAAATTGCTGCAATCGGGCAGATAATAATTTCGGAAAAGTGATCCCTTTTAACAATTTTTAACTTAAGATAACCGTCCGATTGCATAAATTAAATTGTCCGGAAAACAAAATAATTCCCGGTACTCTTTATTAATTTAACAACTTCAGGGAGTACAAGATGAAGCGCAAGTATTCTACAATTCTACTAATCTTTTTCACACTAACAATCACACTCACCGCACAGGAAAAAATCGATTATCAGATGATGCAGAGAATCCGTCAGGAAGGACTCCAGAATTCCAAGATTATGGAGCTGATGAGTTACCTCTGCGATATATACGCACCTCGTCTTGCGGCATCCCCTCAATACAGAGAAGCCGGCAAATGGGCGGTAACAAAATTAACTGAGATCGGATTAGAGAAAGCAAAAATGGAATCCATGGGAACACTCGGCCGCGGATGGGAACTTAAAAAGTTTTACGGTGCAATGACTTCACCACAGTATATGCCTCTTATCGCCTTTCCAAAAGCATGGACCCCCGGAGTTGAAGGAGTTATAAAGGGCAATGCCGTATTAATGGATGTGAAAACAGAGGCGGATCTTGATACCTACAAAGGGAAGTTAAAAGGCGCCATAGTCCTCTCAAGAGGAGAGCAACCGGTAACCCTGTCAATGGAAGCCGACGGAAAACGTTATACCGATGAGGCTTTAAACAAGATGAAAATGGCATCTGAGGGCGGCGGAAGAAATTTCGACCCGGCCCAAATTCAGGCGATGCGCACCCAGAGAGAGCTTCAGCAAAAAGTTGCAAAGTTTTTAAAGGATGAAGGCGCGGCTGTAATTCTTGAACCTTCCAGAGGGACGGACGGTACTATATTCGTTCAAAGCGGCGGATCATATAGAATGAATTCCGAAATGCCTTTGCCGTCAGTTGTTGTTTCTGTGGAGCAGTACAACAGATTAGTTCGTATTGCCGAGAAAAAAATTCCGGTTGCTTTAGAGATGGAGATCGAAGCAAATTTTGTTGATACGGACTCGCTCGGCTACAATATAATAGCTGAAATTCCCGGTACGGACAAAAACATTAAAGATGAAGTTGTAATGCTGGGAGGCCATTTTGATACCTGGCATGCCGGTACCGGTGCAACGGATAATAGTTCGGGAACAGCGGTTGCAATGGAAGCGGTCAGAATTTTAAAAGCGCTGAACATTAAGCCGAAAAGAACTATACGAATTGCTCTATGGGATGCCGAAGAGGTGGGTCTGATCGGCTCGCGCAATTATGTTAAGAATCATTTCTTCGATGCAGATAAAAAAGAGATCAAACCAGATTACGATAAACTAACGGCTTACTTCAATTATGATAACGGTTCGGGTAAAATCCGCGGTATTTATGCGCAGGGCAACCTGGCAGTTGTTTCAATTTTTGAAGAGTGGTTAAAACCATTCAACGATCTTGGAGCCGCCACAGTTACATTAAGAAATACCGGCAGCACAGATCACGCCGCCTTCGATGCAGTCGGGCTTCCTGGATTCCAATTTATTCAGGATGAACTTGAATACAGTTCGAGAACGCATCACTCTAATATGGACGTATTTGACAATGCAAGCATTCCTGATTTAATGCAGTCTGCGACAATTATGGCGGCATTTGTTTATAACGCAGCAATGCGCGACCAGAAACTTCCGAGAAAATATTTTGACCCCAATGCGGTCCCCCAGCGCAGACGGCAGTTTTAATTATGGAGGTTATATGTCAATATTCGATAAGACTAATAAGGGATATGAAAACGGATCTTTCAGCATTTCAGGCAAAAAAATAATTTGTCCTTTTTGCGGTCACGATTTTTTTGAAGTAAAATCTGTTTTAATGAATACTCCGGGATTGACTTTTTTTGGATTAGACTGGGCCAACAGATCCGCATTTGCGGTAATCTGCACTAAATGCGGCAAGATAGAATGGTTCCAGCATTCACCGGAACCTTCATAAAAAAGACAAATATAAATTAGTTATTAAATATTTATACTTTTCTGTGCGTAGGGAGAGAAAGTTTGAACTTTCTCTCTTTTTTTTTGTAAATATTCGCATTAATAATATTTCCGTTTCGTAATTATGCGCCGCTCTGAAGGGTTCATTATATAATCGTATTAATTAGTACAACTTTCAATGCGCTACATAATCTCTGCGGTACTCGAAGAAGCAATAATCGATTCGGCCAAAATCTCGTTGGAAGATTTTTGTGTTACTAAATATTCTTTCCCGCCGGCAATAAGCAATTCAGAAGGCATAGATCTGAGATTATAAATACTTCCCATGGAAAAACAATACGCCCCTGCATTTTTTATGATCAGTTTGTCGCCTTCCCTTATTTCCGGCAGTTCCCGCTGCTCTGCAAAACAGTCACCGGTCTCACAGATATTTCCGCATATATCATAAATTCCGGGTTCGCCGTGAGGATTGCTGATATTTTCTATCGGATGATATGAGCCGTACAGAATAGGGCGGATAAGATGATTGAAACCCGAGTTCGTTCCGGCGATCAGTCTGCCCCTGTTGTTTTTTAATGTATTAACTTCCATCAGGAGATAACCTGACTCAGCGACAATAT
>PGYS01000190.1 GCA_002839795.1 Ignavibacteriae bacterium HGW-Ignavibacteriae-3
GCCGTGTTTGGCAATGACTTCGGAACGGGTGGCAAAGGTTTTACCGGTAACACGGTCTTGTGCCTGCATGGCAAACTGAGCAAGCAAGAATATTGATAAGAGCAGGATTTTCATCGTACGTGGATTTGGTGTTGCCTAAAAATAATGCTTATTGCCGGATTGTGGATAAAAAAATTAAAGTTCATTGTTGGCGACCAGTTCCAATATAATCCTGTTGAACCGTTTCTATAGAAATCCCAATCTACGCCTTCCCAGATCAGTTTGATTTTATTTCTTACCTGATCTTCAATGCTGTTTGTTTGATTGAAATATTGTCTGGCTGCTAAAAGACCTTGTATCATGAAGGATGTTTCAACTATGTCTCCTCCATCCTGAATTCCGAATTTTACTACTTTCCCCGTGGTTCCGTTAAACCAGTGAGGAAACACTCCGTGAAATTTTTCAATTGTAGTCGTAAGAAAATCCGTAATTTTTAGCATTCGGGCAGCGCCCTGCTCGCGTGTTATAAAGCCTCTCTCAATTCCAACCAATATTGCCATTACACCAAAACCGCCTCCGCCAATAGTGTTTGTAATGTCGCTTTCATTCGGCTGCCATCTTTCACGGGCGATTCCGGAATTGGGATCGGCCCAATCCCAGAAATATCTGAATGTTGCACGCTGGGTCATATCGAGAAATTCTTCATCGCTCATCTGACGGGTTAGCGCTGAGACTTCGGCGCTTAACGGAGATTCGTTGTTCGACAAATCGAATGAGGAAATTTTATACCTGTTATTGACAGAGGTACTTCCGGTCCATTCCCAAAAGAATGATCTGTATTTTTTTACAGTTGCTAAAAATTGAAATGCCGAACCGTTCCACTTGTAGATTTTATAGCCGGCCAGATCCGGTTCCTGATTTTGCTGCCAGGTTAAATCTATATGCAGTTCATACGAGATCGAGCGGAAATTTTGCGGCGTCAGGGGAGGAGTTGTGTCCTGAGCAAGGATTACACAATTGACTGATGTTAGCAAAAAAACTATTAATGATATGTTTCTCATAATTTTACTTCAATAGTAAAAAAATAATTATTTCTTAATTTTTTCAAATCCAAGCCGCTTTAATCCTTTTTGAACTATAGGATCTTTCATAAAATAATTCCAGACGAAACCGCTTAAGTAATTTTCAATCATTAAAACAATAGGTCCCTGGTCTATTCCCAGGTAATCGCTATCAAACCATCCCAAAGTTGGATTGAATGAATCAACAAATCCATATTTGCCAGTCAATCCCAGCGGGCCGTATTTGCCGGACATATTCATTAAAGTTGGTATTGCAATCTCGGGTGCAAAAGGAATGGAACCGCCGGCCGCAGTCGGTGCAATTGTTCCGTCATCAAATGTTGAATCTGGTCCGGATGTGCCGCGCGCGGAGTAATCCCAGTATGTCCTTAAGTCTGAATTATACTTTGATCCGGGACCATCGCAGGCGGATAATCCCCAGGTTAAGGAATCATAGCCGGCCCATTCATTGGGATTATGAATCGCATATTCCCGCTGAACGTAGGCGGCCCTGCGAGAGTTTTCAAAATAATCGATACCTTTATCCTTAACATACCCGTCAACTACTCCCCGCATATCCAACCATATAAAGGAATACTGATGGATAAACATTGAGGGAAACACAATGTGTCCTAAACTTTTATCATACGGTTCGCGCCATTGATAAAAATTCAGCCATGATTGATAACCCTTCTCCGCATGTGGATAATTCATTCCTGCGGAAACAATATAAAGGAAAAGTGCCTCCGTATATCCCCACCACCCCAGTTTATTCAATCCTTCATCATTCTTCCATCCGAGTGAGATGGTTCCGGCATATTTCCCGGTGTCGGGCAAAGTAAAAAATGACCAATCCACTCTATTCAACAGACTATCGGACAGGTTTCTTATTTCCCGTTCTTCTTCGCTATCTCCTTTAAAATATTGCCTGGCAAAAATAATTCCGCAATAAAGGATTCCGGAATCGATGGAGGAAAGTTCGCAGTTCCAAAACCGTTTGCCGGTTTTCATATCCAAAAAATGATAGTAAAAACCGCCATATCCTGTTGCAAGCGGATCTAAACTTTGTTCCGAGTTCCATAAAAATTTGAGAAGTGCCAGTGTATATCCGGCGGCATTTTTTTTTGAAATCCACCCCTTTTCTGCTCCAATCGACCAAATCGGAATTGCAAAACCTGCTGCCGCGATGGAGGATGGCGAATTTTCTGTTGATCTGTCTTTTACCAGACCGTTATCAGGATTCATTTCTTTAATAAAATATTGAAAAGTTCTAAACTGCAAAGTGTCTAAAAACGCGCGCTCGGTTGGGGAAATTGTATAGTGCATTTTATCATATGGGACATAAGATTTATTCTGGGCCCGCGAATGGGCGATAAATATTAAGGCAAATACGAAAATGCAAAGATATATTTTCATTTTATTAAGCTTTGGAATTATGTTTTAAATCATGACGATTTTAACGAGTTTATCATATTGTTAAATGCTTTTAAAAAATAAGAAATATTCTGTTTATTCGGGTTAATTCTATTCAGTTAATTATCCTCTATTTCAATATTTTCGTCATATTTAAAATTTGCGAGTCCCTTTGTGCTGTTTTGATGCATATGAATTGCGGTTAATATTAAGAGTTTATTCTATTCCGAAATCATTCAATGAAAAACTATAGTTGTTCTAAATCTTGCCCGTTGAAGAGGAACTGAAATATTTTATTTCTTTTGGATTTTAGATATAATTAAAAAGTATATTTTAAACACACGATAATTCAAAATAGCGGGCCAGACTTAATGAAAAAAATACTCAGCTCCTTATATATATCTCCCGGATTGTTAATGCTTTTCCTTTTCTTCCTTCTCGCCCCGCGTTCATTCCACGGACAATCGGGCGGGACGGTTGTGGCAAAAGCAGGAGACATAACAATTACAAAAGAAGAATTTAAAAAACGGTATGAATTTATTCCCCACGTAAGGACAGACGATGGTTTTGACTCAACATCCTTCAAGAAAAATTTTTTACTTACACTTATAGCCGAAAAATTACTCGCGCAATCCGCCTCCAAGGATGGTTTTGAACAATTGCAAAATTTCCGGGCGGCGATGGAAAATCTGACGAATGTTTATTTAAGAGACGCATTATATAAAAAGGAAATTCTTGATAAAATTGTAATTTCAGATTCTGCATTTATTCAGGGACAATTGCGCAGAATGAGAACCATCCGTACGAAGTTCATTTTCTCACAGGATAAGGAGGAGATTGAAAAAATTTATTCACTTCTAACAATGGGGGCGCCTTTCGATTCTATTCTTGCGGTACGACCCGAAAAGAATGAGCAAAAGGAAGCTGCCGAAGTTACATTCGGCACCATGAATGAGAAAATGGAGAATGTCATATATGGAACGGAGACCGGTAATTTTACTCCTCCGGTTGAACTGGCAGAAGGATGGTATATATGTAATATATATTCTGCTGCAACAAAAATGGAGTTGGATAGAGGTGAAAAATCCCAAGTAGAAAAAACAATTAAAGCACGTATTGAGGATGAATTGTACCGTGCGTTTAACAAAAAATATTTTCGGGGGATCATAATTAATGCGGATCGTAACATTGTGGAAAAACTGTATGCAGTAATCATGGATTATCTCAATACAAATAAATTTAATCTTGCAAAGGACAGTCGGGGCAATTACAAGATCGGTGAAGCGGATATTCCTCATATTAAAAGTTCATTTAGTACCGGGGAATTGAATG
>PGYS01000043.1 GCA_002839795.1 Ignavibacteriae bacterium HGW-Ignavibacteriae-3
GGGATTGCTGATCCTCTCGGATAAATATTATCTTCAGAGCCTGCAAGCCACCGGAATACAGCGAAGGGCCAGTCAAAAACATTTAATTGAGCCGGAATTGAATTACGGTTCCAAGCTTTCAAATCAAATCCGGCTTGAACACCCAATGTATATTGCTTGCTGGTAAAATCCTGATTCGATTCAAGGCTCCCCGCTAAAGAAACATCAAAATAAACCTGTGTTGTGAGATAATCAGAAACAAATGCGAGATAGTCTTTCCATAATTGGCTGCTGTTTATCTCCTCATTATTCAGTTCGCTTAATGCTATTTGAATCCCTGTAAGACTGTCGCTTATTTCATCGGTCATTTCAACCGCGCCTCCCGAGGAATTGAAGTATGCGAAGGCAATATTACTCTTAAGAAAATCATTCGGGTTATAAGCCCGTTGCAGTGATATATTCCCCTCCGTCGCAAAAGCGAAATTCAGACCGGAACTATTTGGACCATTTATTTCAAAATAACTCGATTTGATGCTGCGGTCATATGAGTAAGAAAGACCGAGATAGGAATTTTTGTCAACTTGAAATGTCTTGAATTTAAGATTGAGTCCCTTTAAGAAGTTTGCTTCTTCACTTTTTTTAAATGATTCTTTCAATACGAAATTGAGAGTCTCGGGATTCTTAAGGATTTTTTCATAAAGATTGTTCAGCGCATCATTTACTGAGGATGGATTCAGGCTTCCGCTAATGCTTCCGGCCAGTTCGTTTATGGTTGATTGCGCGATATTAATATTTGAGATAAAGAATAAGATGAGAAACTTTAAAAAATTACGAAAGTGCGTCATCTTCTGTCTCTCCTTTGAATTGATAGTTATCATCCACAGTCTGGGATAAATCGCAAATTGTTTTTTTCTCATTCGTCATAACAGCGAGCATTTCTGCAATCGCTTTCGGTAGATCTGACCCGTTCTCATATTTGGCTTTATCCCACAGACGGAACATATTATCCAGCTGATAGCAAAGTGTTGTCGCCGCAATTTTACGGAGTTGCGGGGTTGCGGCTTCATTCCAGAATGTCAATTGATTCATCTTGCGCAGTTCGGCATCGCGGAAGGAATCATTATGCTGATTTAATACACGAAGATGAATCCATGTTTTCAGGCATGCTAAATTATTATTGCTCCAATTCATTTTATTCTTCCTTGTTTAATTATTATTCTTAACCCGGTTGAGCACCCGGCCCGGTTTTCAGCCAGTTCTCCATCAATTCCGTAAGTTTCTGAAGTGTTGTTGCGTCCATTGTATTTTTATTCTGGTTTATAATTTTCATTAAATCGGCGGCAGAATTAATTTTTGATTTGACCTCTTTCAGTTCGGCATGGGATTTCCATTCGGCCTCTTTGGAAGCAATTATATCCTTCGTTTCCCCCTGAACCAGAGTTGTCAGCATTGCAACAATTCTCGCAAGTATTTTATTAACTGCATCGGCAGAATACCCTCCCAGCAGAGCAATTATTGACGGGGATAATTTAGTAACCATGCTGGTAGCGTCAGCAGTTTTACCGAACGATATATTGGCGTCGTTGACTGTCATTGCCTCTTTTTGCGTTCCTGAAATTATTCCTCCTACGTCAATCAGGTTGGCAAGTATAAATCCGGCTATTATTCCGATTATTATTCTGTTGTTGTAAAATGTATTGTACTTCGGATCAAATGTTCTGTCTATAAAATATTTATTTGCCGTGTACAGAGAATAGAAGTATGCACCAAGCCCGGCTGAGAAAAGCAGGTGCCATGACTGATACATATAATTTTTTGAATTGCCCGACCAGTTGTAAGTTATTATAAAACCGATCAGAAATATCATGCTCATTATCCACATGTTTCTGATCATCGGGATAGTGTTCTTTTCCCCGACAAAAAAACGCGCTCGCGGGGTTGTGTACTCGATTGTTAACGGAGTCGCCGGAGCTACTATCTCAGACAACGCCGCATGAATCAGTGTAAGTTTCTTTGAATCATCCCTGAGCGCCGCGGAAATCTCCGTCTCCAATTCAACAATCTCTTTCGACTGGCTTTCATTCTTAAGCAAAGATGATTTCATGCTTATTGAGGAGAGATCCGATCCGACCCAGCCGGGTATATTAATTCCATCCTTAACCGCGTAATTGAACATGATCTCGCATTCATTAAGAAGTCCTACATTTAACGGAATACTGCGGGCATCCGTCGGCCCGGGGAAAAATTTTTCTTTTGCAAGGGTCCAGAATTTTTTTGTGCCCATATTGCCTCCTTTTTAAAGTTTAAAACTCTTAACCGGAAGAAGGATCTGGATTTATGGAGAAGTCCTGTTTGTAATTAATCAGAAGTAATAACATTTTTTAACACTTTATTTATAGCGTCAAATAGGCGCGTTGACTATTTTGCCAGAGCGATAGAAAATAGCAGGGTATAATATTATAATACTGTAAAAGAGGAGAGCGGTTCTTTCCCGCAATCATCTGAAACGTAATTAAAATGATCTTGAATTACAATACTTTATTAGGGTACCAATAACTGTTAATTGAATAATCAATAGGAGCAAAGAAATGAGAATCAGAATTCCCGTTTTAATTTTATTGAGTTTTATTTTCAGCATTTCAATAGCGGCTCAGTCTCTTCTTCTCCGCTATCCTGCCCTGAACAATGACGGATCCAAAATCGCATTCTCTTATCAGGGCGATATCTGGACTGTTCCATCATCAGGCGGAAAGGCCACACGATTAACCATTAATGAATCCTATGAAACAAATCCGCAATTCAGTCCCGACGGAAAGCAGATTGCCTTTTCAGGCGCACGATACGGAAACAACGATATATTTGTTATGAATGCCGAGGGCGGAACTCCAAAACGTTTAACTTTCCACTCGGCCCAGGATATTATTTCGGGCTGGACTAAGGACGGCAATATTTTATTCAGCACCTCAAGAGAATTTAATCAGATAGAAAGACCGCAGGAAATTTATTCGATCTCTTCTAAAGGAGGAACTGAATCGCGTATTATGGATGTGGTTGGCTTTGAGCCTGTAATGTCCCCTGACGGGAAATTTATAGCATTCGTTCGCGGCGATATAAATCCGATTCACAGAAAAGATTATACCGGACCTTCGGCCCGAACCTTATGGCTCTATGATACGGCCGGCAAAAAATATATTCAAATTCCCGGTTTTGAGACAAACAATATCAATCCGCAATGGGGTGACAGCCGCACATTATATTTTGCAAGTTCAGTCAGCGGTGAATATAATCTCTACAAATTAAAAATTGCGGAAGACGGAAATGCTTCCTCAAAACCTGAGCAGATTACAAATTTCAAAGATTATTCAATCCGGTCTTTCGGCGCATCGGGTGACGGCAGTGTCATTGTATTTGAAAAGGATAAAAATATTTACATAATGAAGACTTCCGGCGGCGCTCCGCAAAAAGTTGATATTCAAATCAACACCGATGACCGTTTTGATCCGGTGGAATTTAAAACTTTTACTAACGGCGCCGGCGAATACGCCGTTTCACCAAACGGAAAATTGATAGCGTTCGTTATACGCGGCGAAGTTTTTGTTAAAGAGGCCGATAAAGATAAAAACAGGAGCGTGAATATCTCCAACAGCCCTTTCAGGGATATGGATGTGGCGTGGCTGAGCGATACAACATTAATTTTTACTTCCGACCGTATGGACAATAACTACGAAATGTACCTTGCTAAATCTTCGGATAAGAATCAACCCAATATATTCAAATCGCTTAAACATGAGATTACGCGACTGACAAATACACCCGGAGATGAATCTTCTCCCGTTGTTTCTAATAACGGAAAAATGATCGCTTATGTGCGGGGAATGGACAAGAGAGAGTTTATAGTTGCCGATATATCCGCCGACGGAAAACTAAGCGGCGAAAAGATACTTCGTAACGGATGGGCATCCCCGGGCAATATCACATGGAGTCCCGATAACAAGTGGCTCGCCTACTCGTATGATGATCTTTATTTCAACACGGAAGTTTTCATTCATGCAGCAGATAACTCCGGCGGGCCGGTTAACGTAAGCATGCACCCCCGCGATGATTCGAATCCGTTCTGGAGCGCCGACGGCTCAAAACTCGGATTCACTTCCGCACGCAACAGCCGCAACACTGATATCTGGTTTGTATGGCTCAAAAAGGATGACTGGGAAAAAACCAAATCAGATTGGGATGAAAAAGAGGCTCCGGCTGCCGATAAACCTGCCGCAAACAAAGATGAAAAATCTAAAGATGCGGCTGCAAAAAAAGAGGAGCCGAAAGTAAAACCGGTACAAATAGATTTCGAGAATATTCACGAGCGCGTTGTTCAGGTAACAAACTTTCCCGGAGATGAAGGAAATTTTACCATATCAAAAGATGGAGAGACATTCTATTACACAGGCAACAGCAGCACCGCAAAAGGACGCGATCTTTACAGCATCAAGTGGGATGGAAAAGATCTAAAAGAAATTACTAAAGGCGGATCAAATCCCTCCGGTGTTAGTATTGACAGAGAAGGTAAATATTTATACTACGTTAAAACCGGCGGCGCGTTGAACAGAGTTGATATTAAAGCCGATAAGAGTGAATCGCTTCCATATTCCGCCAAAATGAAAATTGATTACACTGCAGAGCGCGAACAGATCTTTGAGGAAGCATGGCGCGCAATAAGAGACGGATTTTATGATCCGCAATTCCACGGCAAAGACTGGAACGCTCTTCACGATAAATACAAAGAGCTTTGTGTTATCTCCTCAACGACAAACGATTTTGCCGATATGTTTAATTTCCTTCTGGGTGAATTAAATTCAAGCCATCAAAGATTAACCGCGCCCGAAAGAGCGGAAACGCAAAAAGACGCGACCGGTTTGCTCGGTGTTGAATTAATGCCGGAGAAAGACGGAATGAAAGTAGTGCGTGTAATTCCTAACTCTCCCGCCGATAAATCCGCAAGCAAATTATTTGCGGGGGATCTGATCACCGCTGTTGACGGAAATAAATATAAGGCGGATGTTAATTTTTACTCGCTGCTTAACACAACAGTTGATGAAAAAACTCTGCTTGCAATTAAATCCAAAGACGGCAGAGAGAGAGAAGTTGCAATCAGGCCTGTTGCAAGCGAGCGTCAGTTATTGTATCAGGAGTGGGTACTCGCCAGGAAAAAACTTGTTGATAAATATTCAAATGGAAGACTGGGTTATATCCACATTCAGGGAATGGATATGCCGAGCTTCGAAGTATTTGAACGTGAATTGACGGCAGCGGGATACGGAAAAGAAGGATTACTTGTTGATGTCCGTTATAACGGCGGGGGCTCCACAACAGATTATCTGATGACGGTTCTCAACTACAAACAGCACGCATATACAATTCCCCGCGGAGCCAGCGATAATCTTGAAAAAGATAAATTGAAATTCCGTGATTATTATCCCATAGGAGAGAGGCTGGTGTTTGCCGCGTGGACTAAACCGTCAATCGCGTTATGTAATGAGGGGAGTTATTCCAACGCCGAAATTTTCTCGCATGCATATAAAACTCTCGGAATTGGTAAACTTGTCGGCGTTCCGACAAACGGTTCCGTTATATCAACCGGGGGCAAAGGACTGATAGACGGTTCGATGGTCCGGCTGCCGTTCAGGGGGTGGTATACAAAAGCCACTGATAAAAATCAGGAGCTCGGGCCTGCCGTACCGGATATCATAGTAAATAACTCAATTGACTGGATTGCAAAGGGAGTTGACGAGCAACTTAAAGTTGCGGTGGATGAATTATTGAAAGAGATTGACTCGAAAAAGTAGAAAATTGGATTTTCTGATTAAAAACCTCTTCTTAACGGAGAGGTTTTTTATTTTACACTAATTCTCTTCATTATAGAATTATCCTGATAATAGCTGCTATTCTCTTCACTGGTATAATTCAAAGGCATATACCATTTCTGGTAAAAAGGATTTTGCCCACCCTTTACCCAGATGTTTCTGATAACATCATAGCACAAGGTAAAATAGGAATCACTCGGCCAGAAACAGAAATAATTACTCACAACCGCGCCCCGGTCCCAGATATTATTCATTCTGATTGAAAGAAATTTGGGAACCGGAATTTCCGTAAAATTATATGTATCTAAATTGAATCTGAACATTTTTTTATACGAATAGTAGTAAAGATAAATATCACGTCCTACGGTTCCGGTAATTGTGGAGGAGTTAAAACTCGCGTCATGGCGGATATCGCTAAGATGAGAATCCGACGTGGTTTTTATTGTAAAATTTTTCATGTCAACGGTTAAAATTTTATTTGCCGGATGCAAAAGAATGATAAGTCTATCCTTATCCCACAAAAATGTAGACTGAAAACCTGTCGACAGACTTTCCCCCAGCACCAAATTCTTTTTTAACAATCTTAGAGTCAGCGTTAAAGAATTAATGGAATAAAGATCTAATGACTTGCTGCTTTCATAATAACTGACCATTACAACGGAATCGCCATCGGCGAAATAATATTTGTTGGTTGAAATATATTCATTCGTGCTGTAGCTAAAATTGCTCTGCCAGGTGCTGTCAATAAGATTGTATTTAAAAAGCTGGAGAAAATACGTCTCAAAAAAGTAAAAATTGTTTTTAATTTTTAAGAACGGATAATCTAACCCATATTTAACCTGAAAGAATGAGTCATAATTCAATCTAACGGAATCGAGATCCGCGGGAATTTCACTCCCATCTTTAAGAGGAGGATAGTCTGTTATTAATGCTTCTTTGCAAGATACTAACATGAAAATTGTTATAGCTAAAAAGAGAGTTGACAGTAGAATCCCGCCCTGTTTCATTTCAAACCTCTTAACAAAGATTACCTGTTTCTATACAGCCGGTTCATTTATTCCACCATTAACTATGAACCGTCAATCAATGACATGATAAAAATGTTGATCAACTTTTCACGATAATAGACATTCACTCTGAATACAATTCGAAAAACCGGACTCTCTTAAAATTGAATATTCTAAGAATTAAAGTCAATTGTGAGTCTTTTATATTTCCCTGCAGTACTGCAGCATAACAGGAGTTGCCCTCCTAATTAAATAATATTTTTAAAAACACGTTATTGTTTGTTTTGATTTGAAAACAATTGATTATTTTTGGAGTGCATTTTTACAATTTTTTTTACCCGGAGGATTTTTTTTATGGCAATAATGATCACGGACGAATGTATCTCCTGCAACGCATGCGAAGCTGAATGTCCAAATACCGCAATTTATTCACCAGGCATGGCTTATAATCTCGGCGGACAAGAATACGCAGCTTTAAATGAAGAGCACACATACATCGTTCCAGATAAGTGTACTGAATGCGTCGGTTATTATGATGAACCTCAATGCATTCCTTCCTGCCCCACTGAAGCAATAATAGCAGATCCAGAACATGTAGAGACAAGGGAACAGTTAATTGCTAAGAAAGAGCAGTTAGATCTTGTTGGAAGATAGTTTTAATTTATTCCAGTCAACCCCGCCGGCGGCGGGGTTTTTTATTTTAAAATGGAACCCACCCCCGTTTCATCTTTATAAGATTCATTAAAAGTGTGGTTTAATGAAATTATGCCCTTTTATTATTCCGCTATTTCTATTGTCATCTGTCATCTTCGCACAGGATAAGACTGCTAATTCTAATTTTGCTGAAGATAGAATTGATAGTTCGTCTGCGAAGTATAACTCCAAACAGCTTCCGCCAAGGACATTAATTATAAAAATGAAAGACATTAAGCAGATCGGGAGCCTGAGAGATAATCAGTTTATTATTGTTGACGATACAGCCCGTTACTCAGCTGAGGAATTATCAAGCGGATTATCCGAAAAAGAGCTTGAAGCATATAGATCAAATAAAGAAATTATAAAGGAACTTATTATTCCTCCTCCCTCCGAAGAAAACACTTATCCTGCAGTTTCGGTAATCAGAAAAATACTCGGAATCGCAAAAAACGCCGCGGTTATTCTTATCCTTATTGTGAGTCTCCTGTGATTCTTTTTTGCAGAATATTGCTTTTGATGTTCCTCATCTCCACTGTATCTTTTTCTCAAACAACCAGAGATACCGTCCGCGGCGGGAAGGAAATTCAGGAAAGAGGCAGTCAAATAAATCGCAATGCCGGCCGCGTCGTTTCGAAAGAGTTAAAATTATTCAACAATTATTTTTCGATTCCTTTAAATCCGAAAATTTATCAGAAGATTTTAGTGAACGACTTTCTCAGGTCACATACATTTTCTCAAGAGGAGCTTAGAACGGGTATGACCGGCGAAGAGCTTGCGGCTTTTGAAAAACATAAACTGAATACCCAAAGAATATTATCCGATATTTACGGTGAAGATCTTATTGACGTTGAGAGCATTCTGTCCGCGCTCGGAATTACAAGAGAACAGATAATTGCTGTTGCCGCTATTCTCAAGTTCTTCCTGATGTGATTTAATTGTTCGAAAAATCTTCCTATCGCATCCGTTCAATTCGCTTATAAATCGATTCGAAAGTCTCAATTTAATTATTCATAGGGGACTTTCATCAAATTAATATTTTGCTATATTTGGTCCGGCTATAATTCTTTTATTCGACTCCTTTTCATAAACATAATAATTTTTGATGAAGTTAAAGCTTATAAACTTTATACTTCTTTCGGGCTTGCTGTTCTTTTACTCAAAACTGTCGGCTCAGGAAGAGCCTCTCGCGTGCGCAGAAGAGAATTCTGTGGACTCGGAAATTTTTGTCGATAACCCTAAGTTTATTACTTATGCCCATCCTTCATCTTTCGACTGGTCAGACCCAATTACAAAAATGCCTCAGGATTTTTTAGCGTTCAGCAAACATGCATTCAGCAAAGATAATTTTCCTACGCTTGCAAGTTTAACTTTTCTTACCACACTTTTAATCGCAACTGATCATGAGTCGATTTATTCGCTCAGAAAGGAATATCGTTCCTCACGCACATTTCACGATATAGCAAAAAAAACCACGTATCTCGGGGACGGGGAATTTCATTTGGGAATGGCCGCTCTTTTTGGAGGAGCCGGCCTGATATTCAAGGATAACAGGGCGCTCCGTACGGCCGTGCAAATCGTTGAAGCCGAGCTTGTAACGGGCATAACCGTTCAGATTTTAAAGCGTATAACCGGAAGAGAGAGCCCGCAATCCGCTTCTATTAACGGCGGAAAGTTCAGACCTTTTCCTAATCTTGGAGATTATCACCGAGATCAGCCGAAATATTATTCTTATCCATCCGGGCATGTTTCCACTTCAATGGCGGTACTTACTGTCATTGCAGAAAATTATCCTGAAATCAAATGGATAAAACCCGTAGGTTATTCATTAGTGGGATTGATAGGAGTTGGTCTTGCAGCGCGCGGATGGCATTGGCTAAGTGATTATCCGCTTGCAGTTGCTCTTGGATATACATTTGGAAAGGTTATTACAGAAAGGAATATACCCGATCCGGCAGATGATGATCACGAATACGGTATTTCATTTCAACCTGTTATGAAAAACGGTCCGGGATTCGGGTTAGTATATAAATTCTAATCCTACATCTTTATATAAGCTTCTTTAACCGCACTTAATATTTTTGCAGATTTATTATCCGGATGTTAGAATAAAAACGCCCCGACTCTTAAGCCGGGGCGCATACAGTTTTATCTCGCCGCCGCGACCTCCGCAACACACGGAGAAAAGCTCATAACCCTTTCTCATTTATTATTCGCTTTGATTCCAAAAGAACTCGCCGCAGCGACTTGCGTAATTGTCGTAATTTTACCGTAAAAATAAAATCCAAAAATTTTTGAATGGAAAAATTAGCGGACACAGCAGGAGAACCGGTCTTTATCCGAATGCGTATTTTATTATTAAACCTTTCCATACAAACAAGTAATTCTTAAATTGCTTTCAAATAAATAATGATTGGTGTAAAATGCGTTATCTATTATTAATCCTTGCTGCAGGATTTTTCCTTTCCTCCTGTACGAAAGAAGTGCCCGAAACCGAGAAAAAACTTGTAAAATCGCTCGATGAAAAATATGTAAGGGAAACGATAGAAAATTATACTGCTTCCTATAATTCAAATGATATTGAAAAAGCCGTCTCTCTTTTCGAACAGGATTACAAAGGGACAACAGGAGATGCCGAGGACGTTGTTGGTGTTGAAGCTTTGCGGAACGATCTGATACAATACCGCCGGCAATATCCCGAAGGGAAATGGCAGATCAATATCAATGAGATAAATATTTCGGGTGAACTGGCTTATGTATTTACTACCGGTTCTTTTCTTATGGTGGATCCTATTGAAAATAAAATGAACCCGGTCTATTCCGAACGAACGATAAAAATACTGAAGAAACAAAAAAATGACGGATGGAAAATCTACAGAAGTCTGGCGGCTCCGACTTTCACATACGATAAAAATTAATTTACAGCTGCCATTCGATCTCCTGCCACCACAAGTAGATCATTCTCTCATCCGCATTCAGGATTCCATCGCGGGTTACTCCGGCAGGAGGCCTGAACCTGCCAGACACGGTCTCAAAAAGAAGTTCCCTGCCCGGACGATCTGCTTTCGAAATCATTCCCAAAAGCGTTAGAACATCGTTAGTCTCGGCTAACTCAATTATTTTTTCAGTTGAGTTCATGTTCCCGAAATCAAAATTTCTCACTTCCTCTTTGAATGCTGCCGAGGCGCTCTCTCTGCAGGGAGTTCCGATACTTAATCCTCCCGCTATTTCGCAACTGTACTCATCAACTAAACTAACTGATCCATTCTCGCTTTTTATCTCCACCAGCCCATACATTACTGTAACCTTCACGTTATCCTGTTTATCGACAATCACGCTAAATTGTCCACCCCGATCAATCACGGTAAAATATTTTAATTCTATAACCAAGTCGGGCATGGTTGATGTGTTGGTAACCTTTATCGCTCCGGTTTTAAGATGAATTTTGTTGGTGCCGTCTTTTGTTTTTACAAGAACAAGAAAGGAATTTTGATCTACAATAACACTCCCAATCTTAGGAACATACACCGTCGCTTTAGATGATTCATCTGTCAACAGGCCTTCACCCTGACTTATCTTCCCGGAATGATTTAAGAGCCCGTTTATTACTACCCTGCCCGAATTCGTTATCACATTCCACGGAGAATTGTACTTTTGAAAATCATAAATTAAATAACCGGCAGCCAAAATTATAATAGGAAGAAGCATCAAAAGGATTTGTCCCCAATTTAATAATTTTGAAAAGAATGAAGAGCGGCTTCCGGAAATTGACGCTGATTTGGAGAGAGTAACATCAAGTTTTGAATCTCTGATTTTAGTTATCGGTTTTTCCTGAATTTTCGACTCTCTTCCGAGTTTCTTCGATTCTGAAGCTGGTTGAATTAATTCCGCGTCACTTTCCTGCAGTCTTCTGCTCAATAATTCAGCCGAAAATTCATCTATTAATTCTGCGGGAGGTTTAATCGGGGGAGGAAGTTCATTTATTATGTTAAAAAATTTTTTGACCCTTTTATATTGATTAAAACAATTGTCGCAATTCCGCAAATGTGTTTCAATTTCATTTTTTTGAAAGCCATCCAATTCGTCGTCTGCAAAGTCATGCAGGCTTATTTTTATTTCATCACAATTCATAATGAAATCTGGTTCATAAGATACTCGCGCGTTTTAATAAGGTTAGTTTTAATCTCATCCGTTTCATATGTTTCCAGAAAATTTTTTATTTGGGGATAAGAATACCGCTCCATATCATGCAGCACGAATATTAATCTGTCTTTAGCCGGAAGCGACAAAATTAATTGTTCCAGCAATTCGTTGTCGGATTCAAACTCGTTAGGCTCATTCTGCGTTTTTGAGGAGATGGGATTTTTTTTGAGTTCAGCAATGGAATCTAGAATTACCATGTTTTTAAGCCACTCAGAATACGGAATCTCCGGTGAATACATGCTCAATCTATCCCATGAGGAAAAAAATGTTCTTAATGTAATTAATTTTGCTGCATTAAGATCGGCTGAAAGCCTGTAAGCGAGAGTAAAAATATTGCTAAGATTGATTTCACACAGATCCAGAAAAGCCTTTTTCGTGCCCTCTTTGGCGCGCTCAATCAAATGACAAACATAATTTGTGTTTTCAATTTTCAATTTGAAGCCGGGTTTAATTTACAACAGTTATTTTAATTCCCTTATTATCTATACGGGCCCTTACACGTATCGGTGAGAATCCGTTTAATCCGGTATATTTTCCGCTGCAAATTAAATTAACTCTGTCGGCTCTCACCCTGGCAGTGAAGGTTCCCGCATCGGTACTGCCCAATTCTGGAGGAATATTCCATCCTATATAATCTCCGCCACCGCTCAGAGCAGCGTTCTTTTTGAAATGTGCCTGTGCCATTCTCCCAAGGTCATGCATGCTGGAAATAATCTGGTCCCTATTTGACGATTCTGTGTAAGCATTGTAGGCATAAACTCCGGCCAATACAATTAGACCCATCGATATTATACTAATTCCGATTAGCAAGAATTGTTGTGAACCCATTTTTTTATCCGGAAGTTACTTCCTAAAAACCATGGTAAAACAGGAGAAACCAAAAGCGGCTACACTTTTGGCGGGTTGATGCAAATAAAATAATTCTGCCACGGACAAAAATCAAGCAATTACTTTTATCAGTATTTCGTTCCTGATTGATTAAAAGAAGGGCGCACATTCAAAAAGTAAAGTTATTAAATGATTGACTTATTCATATGGGCTTGTTACGTTAATGTTGAAAGTAATAAATCGTATTCATCTAAATTCTCAAAAACTTATATAATCGAGAAAAGGATTTGTCATGCTAAAACGCGAAAAGGATTTTAAATATTCAGAGCTGGCCGAGCCCCACAAGGAGCGGACAAGGGAAATATTAAAAACTCACCCCGAAGTGCGGAATTTAATTACAAGAAATCAGAATAGTTTTTATTTGGTGATCGGAGTCGCGGCAATGCAGATAGCAATAGCGGTATTGCTTGCGGATCAATCGGTTTGGCTGGTTCTGGCAACGGCGTGGGTTATAGGCGCTTTTGCCAATCACACCCTGTTTGTATTGATTCACGAATGCTCACATAATCTGATATTTAAAAGCCGTGCCGGCAACAGGATTACAAGCATAATATGCGATCTCCCTATGAGCATTCCGACAGCAATTTCATTCAGGAGTTACCATCTTAAACATCACTCTTTTCAGGGTAATTATTATCTGGATGCGGATCTCGCCAGCCGTTGGGAAGCCAAACTGATTGGAAATACGTTTGTAGGAAAAGCAATGTGGTTTCTATTCTTTCCTGTGTTTCAGGCACTGCGCCCACCGAGATTAAAAGAAATTGAGTTTATGAACAAATGGACAATTATTAACTGGACTGTAGTGTTCGGGTTCGACATATTCCTTATCTACTTTTTCGGGTGGATTCCTTTTTTGTATTTTGCCGCCTCACTTTTTTTCTCTGTAGGTCTGCATCCGCTGGGCGCACGATGGATTCAGGAGCACTATCTTACCGCCCCGCCGCAGGAAACCTATAGTTATTACGGTCCATTAAATGTTTTGGCGCTGAATGTGGGTTTCCATAACGAACACCATGATTTTCCATCCATTCCGTGGAATAATCTGCCTCAGGTAAAAAAAGCCGCACCGGAGTTTTATGACAATCTTGTTTTTCATAAATCGTGGACCAAATTAATTTTAAAATTTATTTTTGATCCGAGTTTATCTCTTTTCTCGCGAATGGTACGCTCAAACAGGAACGAAGCAGCAGTCCAAGAATAATTTTTTGTAAATACCGGAATTGTCTTTAATCCTATTAATGGTTTTTACCAATAAAGAAAGGTTTGAAATCTGAAAAAATTATTGATTAGCAAACTTGAGCTGCTTGACAATTTGAAAGAAGACACCGGGCAATTATGGGGGAAAATGTCAGCACAGCATATGGTGGAACATCTGATATATGCAGTAAGAACGGGCAACGGAAAATTAAATATCGGGTGTTTCAATCCCCCGGATAAATGGCCCACCTTAAAAAGATTTTTACTGAGCAGCAGACCTTTTCCAAGAGAGTTTATAAATCCGATCATCGGCGAGAATTTATTTCCCCTCCAATACGAAAATCTTGAAGAAGCAAAAAAAATTTTAGAAGAAGAGATTAAAGATTATTACAGATATTTTGAAGAGAACCGGGATGCACTATTGCTCAATCCGACATTCGGTGAGCTCAATGGATCTGAATGGGAGGCATTTCACGAAAAACACTTTACACATCATTTCAGCCAATTCGGATTACTCTGATCGAATCTTTGATTTTCTGCTGCAATTCCTAATCGCTCTTTCGGGAAGTAAAATATGCAGTCATTGTATAGACAAGTACAATCAGGAAGCAGTTGAAAACCCAATTGATCAGTGTGTCGCTTGCCGAATGTGAACGTCGGTCAATATCAACAAAAAGGTAAACGGCATAAATCAATGCGGCAAAAAATATTATCCATCCGGCAAAATTCTTTGGCAAATAAATTATTCCGTAACGTTTGAACCAAGGCAGTTTCATTTTTCTCCTGATACTTATTTTTCTTTACTTACCTGATAAACCACAAATAGACCGAAAATTAATATGCTTAACAATACAATTAAAATTCTGACCGGCTTATTTTTAATCCGCATCCTTAGTTCCCGCCGATCATGGAAGTAGTACATTTCAAGAATGGAAAGTGTGTTAATAATTATTGCTAAAGCGGGCATGCCAAACATTATGGAGAGCAATATTATCCGGCGGGGGTATCCCGGACCGATCCATTTCTGCAAATCATCCAGAAGATCGAAAAGATGCAGATGCAGATCGAATAAAACCTCCGTTACGGAGCAAAAGATCAAATAACCCGGGATGACAAATAGCCAAATCTTTATATTTTTTAAATTATCCAGATCCGGGTTCCCGGAATTTGAACCGTTATTATTTTCAGTTTTATACGGCAATTTCGTATCTCAAATTATATATGTAATAGCAAAGATGAATAACCCGGCCCGTATGCCGCTAATGTAATTAAATTACAATGAATAAATCCCCTTTTCTCTATCCAAATTTTTACGGATTTTAATGTAAAAAAACTGCGCTCCCATGACAAAAGCAAGATATTCCGCTATCGTTTTTTTTACATTGATACTGGTTTCAGTTGCACTGCCATTATTTTATTACATTAATCTTCCTGACAGAGTGGCCTCTCATTTTAATATCACCGGCCGGGCAGACGGATGGATGAGCAAGGAATCCTTTCTAATTGTGGAATTATCTGTCATAATTCCGCTCTCAGGATTTTTTTACGCGATTATTCATTTCCTCCCGAAATTTCCCGATTCACTTATTAATCTTCCAAACAAAGAATTCTGGCTTGGCGAAGAAAGGCGAGAAGAATCCTTGAAGATGTTTCAGCACATGGTCTACTGGATAGGGAGTTTAACACTGGGATTTCTTTCGCTGATCTTTCAGGAAGTTCATGCTGTAAATTTGGCCGGCGGAAATAAGATTACTCCAAATGTGTGGATTTATCTCATTATTTTTCTCTCGGCAATTATTTTTATAATCTTAAAAATGTATCTCCATTTTAACAGGATTGATAAATCAATTTAATACGGGATTAAATATGAAAAAGGTATTCAGCTTAATTTTCTTACTGATATTTACATTTACTATTTATGCGCAGACGAAACAAATCATTTCAATTATTCCAAAACCGGTAAAGCTGGAAGCAGCAAAAGGAGTATTTGAATTTAATTCCCGGACAAAGATCATGGTAAACGAGCAGACCGCAGAACTGCAGAGGCTCGGCGATCTGATTGCTTCCGCCATTCATAATTTATCGGGATTAGACTTATCTCCGGCGTCAAAAATGACCCCCGATATTAACAATAACACAATCCTAATCCAGCTCCAAAATAATTTTACTCACGAAGAAGGCTATTCACTTGAAATAAAACCCGATAAAATTACGATCACAGCAGGCAGCGGACCGGGCGTATTTTACGCCATTCAATCGCTTCTACAATTAATGCCCTTGAAGTCTACCGGTAAAAATTTTACTGTTCCGTGCGCTTTAATTGAAGATTATCCCCGCTTTAAATGGCGGGGAGTTCATCTTGATGTCTGCAGGCATTTTTTTCCGGCAGAGTTCGTCAAGAAATATATTGACGTTCTGGCAATGTACAAGATCAATAAATTTCACTGGCATTTAACCGAAGATCAGGGCTGGCGCATTGAAATAAAAAAGTATCCTGAATTGACCGAGATTGGCGCATGGCGGAAAGAAACTATGGGTGACGGTAAACCCTACGGAGGGTTTTATACGCAGGATCAGATAAAAGAAATCGTTGAATACGCGAAAGAAAGATTCATCACTGTTGTTCCCGAAATAGAAATGCCGGGACACGCTCTCGCCGCTTTAACCACTTATCCGGAACTCTCCTGCACCGGCGGCCCGTTTGAGGTCGGAACAAAATGGGGAGTATATGAAGATGTTTATTGTGCCGGCAATGATAAAGTTTTTAATTTTCTGGAAGACGTCCTTACCGAGGTAATCTCTTTATTTCCCAGTGAATATATTCACATCGGAGGAGACGAATGCCCGAAAGATAGATGGAAAGATTGTCCAAAATGTCAGTTAAGAATTAAGTCGGAAAATCTTCATGATGAGTTTCATCTTCAAAGTTATTTCGTTCAGAGGATCGAAAAATTTCTTAATTCCAAGGGAAGAAAAATTATCGGTTGGGATGAAATACTTGAGGGCGGCCTCGCGCCAAATGCAGCAGTTATGAGCTGGAGGGGAATTGACGGCGGAATTGCCGCTGCAAAAGCTCGGCACAATGTTGTCATGAGTCCGGGAACCCATTGCTACTTCGATCATTATCAGGGACTGAACAATGAGCCGAAAGCGATTGGCGGTTATACTTCTTTGGAAAAAATATATTCTTATGAACCGGTTCCCGGAGCGCTGACAGAAGACGAGTCAAAATTTATCATGGGCGCGCAGGCAAACGTCTGGACTGAATATATGGAAACAACGGATCATGTAGAATACATGCTTCTCCCCAGATTATGCGCCCTCAGTGAAGTTGTGTGGTCTCCGCAAGAATCCAAGGATTTTGTAAACTTTTCCCGCCGGATGGTGAAGCATTATGAAATTCTATCGCAAAAAAATTATAACTTTCGCGTTCCAACTCCGATAGATGAAACCGGAGAATATCTGTTGATGAAGGGCAAGACAATAGAATTTACAAAACCCGTAGAAAATTCCGGGATATACTACACACTCGACGGGACTGAACCGACGCCTAAATCAAAACTTTATACTGTTCCTTTAAAAGTTTTAAAGCCCTCTCTTTTAAAAGCAAAAACTATATTAACAAGCGGCAGATCTAGTCCAACGGTTTCGATGTACTTAAGCGCCGTAGATACAACAGTAAACGGTCTATTTTACAGATATTACGAGGGGAACTGGTCCGCTCTGCCGGATTTTAATTCGCTCGCCCCCATGAGGAGCGGTAAGGTTTATAAATTGGCATTAAGCGAATTTAAACCAAGGGAGGATTGTTTTGCAATAATGGCTTACGGTTTTATTAATATAAGCAAGGCGGGCAAGTATACGTTCTATCTCAACTCGGATGACGGAAGCAAACTTTTTCTGGATAACCGGGAATTGATAGACAACGACGGGGCCCACGGAAACATAGAAGTTAGCGCCGGTATAGATCTGTCTTCAGGTAAACATCCGATTACGATTTTATACTTTGAGAAGGACGGTAGCCAGAATTTAAAACTCCAATATGAGGGAATGGGGATTTCAAAAACACCTGTTCCGGCAAGCGTATTTTTTGTTAAATAAGTGCGTATATATAAAGAACCAAGAACTTTAAAAAATTTCGGGGGACGGGAAAACAGCATCATGCAATTCATAAAAAATACTGGGATGACAATGAAAGGGAAACTGTTTTTATTAATTCTTGTTTTTGTTTTTCAGAATTCGTTCTCACAAACAAAAAAATTGACTGACTATGTAGATCCCTTCATTGGCACAGGAGGACACGGGCACACATATCCCGGCGCAACTCTTCCATTTGGAATGATGCAGTTGTCCCCGGACACAGGAATTGAAGGGTGGGACTGGTGCTCCGGATATCATTATTCTGATAATTCAATAATGGGATTCAGCCATACACATTTAAGCGGAACCGGAGCGACGGACTATGCAGATATTCTTTTCATGCCCACAGTGGGTCCGCTTAAATTCACTCCGGGAAGCAAGGACAAACCTGATGAAGGATACAGGTCACGATTCAGACACGAAAATGAAAAAGCAACTCCCGGCTACTACGCAGTTTATCTTGACGACTATAAAGTTATTGCCGAGATGACCGTATCAATGCGCTCAGGGATACACAAGTATACCTTTCCAAGAAGTTCTGCTTCCAACATAATTATTGACTTAAACCATGGGCTTGATTCCGAATCCGAAGCCATGTTAAAAATTACCGGTCCGAATAAAATTGAGGGATTCAGAAAGTCACGCGGATGGGCCCGCGAGCATACCGTTTATTTTGCTGCAGAATTTTCAGCGCCATTCATGAGTTATGGCACCGTACTCAATGAGATAATGAACGACGGAAATTCAGAAGCGTCCGGAAAAAATGTTAAAGGATATGTTCGCTTTTTTACTTATAACGGTGAAGAAATCTTAATGCGAATAGGAATCTCAGCGGTAAGCATCGAGGGGGCGCGGAAAAATCTGAAGAAAGAAATTCCCCGTTTTGAGTTTGAAAAAACAAAACTGCTGGCGCAGAGTATTTGGGAAAAAGAATTAAACCGCATTCAGGTTGAATCCGAAAACGAAGACCAGAAAAAAATCTTTTACACGGCTCTTTATCATACAATGATTACGCCAAATATATTCACAGATGTTGACGGAAAATATTCCGGAATGGACAAAAAAGTTCACACTGCAAAGGGGTTTAATTACTATACCGTTTTTTCTTTGTGGGACACATTCCGCGCCCAACATCCGCTGTTTACTATAATTGATCAGAAAAGAGCCGGAGATTTTATAAAAACACTGCTGGCTAAATACGACGAGGCCGGTTTGCTTCCGGTATGGGAACTGGCATCGAACGAAACGTGGACAATGATAGGATATCACTCGATACCCGTAATTTTCGACGCATATATGAAAGGAATCCGGGGATACGACCTTAAAAAAACTTTGGAGGCGATGAAAGCAAGCGCGGAACGGGATCAGCACGGGCAGAAACTTTACCGCGAGCGCGGTTATCTTCCCGCGGATAAGGAAAACGAATCGGTTTCAAAAACTCTTGAATACAGTTATGACGACTGGTGCATTGCCCAGTTTGCAAAAAAGATAGGAGCCGAAGATGATTACCGGAAATACAATCAGCGCTCTTTATTCTACAAAAATCTGTACGATAAATCCACCGGGTTCATGAGAGGAAAAATGTCAGACGGGTCCTGGATCACCCCTTTCGAGCCTAAAGCCGTTACTCAGCAGTACACTGAAGCTAACGCATATCAGTATAATTTCTTTGTGCCCCAGGATGTAAAAGGATTGATCGATCTGCATGGGGGTAATGAGAATTTTATCCGTAAACTTGACGGGCTTTTTGAAGAGTCGGATAAACTGGAGGGAAGATTTCAGCCGGATATTTCGGGATTAATAGGTCAGTACGCACACGGAAACGAGCCTTCGCACAATTTTGCATACTTATATAATCATGCCGGCGCCGCATGGAAATCACAGGAACGGATCAGGGATATTATGAATAAACTGTACACATCCAAAGAAGACGGGCTGTGCGGAAACGACGATTGCGGACAATTATCCGCCTGGTATGTTTTTTCGGCGATGGGTTTTTATCCCGTTACACCCGGTCAGAACACGTATGCGATCGGTTCGCCAATTTTTAATAAAGTCACAATTAATCTAGAGAATGGTAAAAAATTTATAATTACCGCGATAAATAATTCTGAGGAGAATAAATATATTCAGACCGCCAGTTTTAACGGAACAGTTTTTGAAAAATCATTCATCACTCATGAGCAGATTATGGGCGGCGGTTCATTAACATTTGTAATGAACGATAAACCAAACAAAATATGGGGTGCAGACTATTCCGGTTTACTTTCCATGCGACCCGTAGATGACGGCGTACTCATGCCATATATTACTTCCAGCGGAGAAACTTTTTATGACTCACTGTATGTAAGTCTTAAATGTGAAACAGAAGGAACTAAAATCCGTTATACAATAGATGGAAGCGAGCCTACATTCAGTTCTCCTCTTTATGAAAAACCGATTCTTCTTTATAAAGCTGCCACAATCAAAGCTTTCTCATATCTGGACAGAAGCAGATTTAGTTTTACAATGTCATCATCATTTATAAAATCAAAATTTCCCGCCGCATCTTATGCCGTAAAATATCACGAAAGGTATAACGGTGGGGGCGCTATGGCGCTTACCGACGGAAGATTCGGAACGGAAAATTTTCAGAATGGCGAGTGGCAGGGATTTGAGGGCGATAATCTTGATGTTGTTATCGATTTGACAAAACCGACACATATCCGGAAATTATCGATAGGATTTCTGAATGACCCCAACGTCTGGATTTTTCTCCCCAGCGAAGTGATATTTTACACTTCAGACGATGGCGTTAATTTCAGAAGAGCGGCGGATATCATTAATGATTTTCCCGCTACAAATACAAAAAATATGATTAAAAGATTTTCTGCCGAGGTTGATATACCGCCCGCACGTTATATAAAAGTATTTGCGCATAACATCGGAACATGCCCCCCGTGGCATAAAGGAGCCGGCGAAAAATCCTGGATCTTTGCCGATGAGGTTGTTGTTGAATAATCGCTAATTAATATTTTTTAACTCCGGCTCTAGTAAGTCTGTAAGATAAAAAGCCGGTACAATTAAACCCGGATGATCATGATTATGAAAGTAAAATTCTCAATTCTTATCCTGCTTCTGGCAGGTTTTAATAGCCAGAGCTTTGCCGGATATTCGACTTCTTCTAAACCGGAGATCCCATCTCCTCCATCAAAACATAATTTTAATTTTAAATCCCTGCCTGTAAAATGGGACGAAGGCCTTCCGCTGGGCAATGGTATGCTCGGCGCTCTCATATGGCAGAAAGATAAATCGCTTAGAATTTCAATGGACAGGGCGGATCTTTGGGATACAAGAACTCCAAAGGAATTTGACCGGCCCGAATTTAAATTTTCATGGGTAGTTGACCGCGTTAAAAAAAATGAATATGAATTTGTTCAAAAACTTTTTGATGAGCCCTATAACAGAGAAGCATACCCTACAAAGCTGCCGGCAGCGGCGATTGAATTTGATATCCCCGGGATTCGGGATGTAAAATCAGTGGACCTCTTCCTGAAGGAAGCTTTATGTGAAATAGTATGGAAAAGCGGCATTAAATTTACTTCGTTCGTTCACGCTACAATGCCTTACGGCTGGTTCAAACTTGAGGGAGTGAGTAATAAAGTAATTCCGAGATTGTCCCCTCCCTCTTATGATTCCTCTCTATCTGGAAAAGGTGATTCCGGTAGCGGACCCGCCGGAAATGAACTGGCAAGACTTGGCTATCCTGCTCCGCAAATTCAAGAGGGAAATAATCAAATCAATTATCACCAGATATGTGCGGACGGATTTTCTTACGATGTAAGAATAAGCTGGACATATTCCAACAAAACGCTTTTGGGAACATGGACAGTAACCACTAACAAACCTTATTCATTAGCTATTCAGACTGACGGGCCTCCAAGTAAAATTATTGAAAATGAATTTAAGAAAGATCTTAAATCCCACAAGGACTGGTGGAATAAATACTGGAGCAAATCCTCCATACAGATTCCTGATCCAATTCTGGAAACTCAATATTACCGTGAGCTTTACAAATTCGGCAGTGCCTCCAGAAAAGGCGCCCCCCCTATTTCACTTCAGGCAATCTGGACCGCGGACAACGGAAAACTTCCTCCATGGAAAGGAGATTTCCACAACGATCTAAATACGCAAATGAGTTACTGGCCGGGATACAGTTCCAATCATTTGGAGGAAAGCTCTGTATTTACCGACTGGCTTTGGAACTGCAAACCTGAGGCCGAAATGTTTACGAAAAAATATTTTGAAACGGACGGATTGAATTTCCCCGGCGTTGCGACTCTCGAGGGGAAACCAATGGGCGGATG
>PGYS01000191.1 GCA_002839795.1 Ignavibacteriae bacterium HGW-Ignavibacteriae-3
AAATAACTGAGCCGGTCCTCAATCTGGCGCAAGTGATCTTCATCCAATCCGCCGGTGTGTTCCTTTCTGTATCTCGCCAGAAATGGTACAGTTGCGCCTTCACCGAATAAGTATATTACGGATGTAACCTGTTTCTCGAGTACGTTTAATTCTTTTGCAATAACTTGGGGAATGTTCATTAATTAACCTGGATTATTATCGGAGAGCAAATGTAATGAAAAGTAATATTCAACCTGAATAAAAATTTTGTATTTTTAAATAAAAGTCGGGCAGGAGTAAAACCCGACTTATTTTATTCAGTATGGATCTGCTGCCAATGTTGTGTTAATATGAATTACGGCATCAAAAATGCGACCAAGATTGTAAGTGTAAAAAAAGCTATCGTAATAATTTGATGAATAAACCGCGCCAATGGAGAGAATTTTTTTATTTGAATTAATCCAACTATAAAGAGGACTATTTCGGGTTACGTCGTTATTGATTAAAATAAAGTTTTTGGGCTGTGAAAAATAAAAAATAAAGTTAAATGAATCTTTGGGCGGTATTTCATAAATCCCTTGAACTGTTAAGCCGGTATAGGTTGAAGGCGGAATATATCCTACAGCCCGGAATGTCCCCTGGTTGAAAGAAAATCCTATCACCTTATATTGTGTCGATAAATTTTCCGATAAGAAAGATCCTTGTGAACCCGATCCTAAATAAGCTGGATCTTTGGCCAAATGTCCGTTATGTGCCCATAATACTACTTTTGTATTTGGTGCTAAAAGATCAGTGAGCCATTCCGAATTCTCGGCCATATATTGATCACGGTAATTGAAAGTTTTGGATGAAATCACATCGATATACTGCTGGGTCTGTCTTATTAATTGTCTGATAATTGTAAATTCAAACTGACCGGAACTTGCGATAAGTCTTGAAGAGTTATCGTCAAAATATGTTTTAATTGAATCACACCGAGCCTTCAATAAAATATTTTCTGCAGAGGTAAGAGCTTGAATATGAGTGTTGCTAAGTTGATCGATCTCCGTTAATATTTGGCCTATACGCGGGGGATAACTGCCGTCGTATCTTTGCAGATATTCCATAATCAATATTTTATTAAAATCTTTGAATTGGCAATCCACGCCGAGCAAATGAATTTTATCCTGGGGAGATTTGCTTTTATTGTACTGGTTCATCCAAAGAATTAACTCTTTTACTTCTTGTGTCCTCCAGGTCCAGAAATGCATTTTCCTCATGACTTCATCGATTGTTCCTATATCACTGGCAATAAATCGATCTATATAAATGCATTCCCCCATGTCAGCTTCGAATCCAAATATTTTGAAACCATGTTTTTCAACAAAGTACTTGAACAGGCGGTGTTTCATTTGAAAAAAATCTTTTGTCCCGTGAGTTGCTTCTCCCAAACCAATCACTTTAGCCTCTGCAAATTTGTCAAACACTCGTAAATCACTATCGTCAAGAGAGGGCAAAGTTCCATTCAAGGGTTTAATGAATTTGTTCAATTCAATAATCAGTTCGTTTTCAGAAGCGGTCAGACCGGCAGGAGGGTTATTTTCTACAGGCGAAGTTTGAGTCGGATTGTCTTTACAGGAAATGAAAAAAAATAAATTAGTAAACAGCGCTAAGGCAAAAAAATAATATTTCATGTTGATCCCCACTCATTATGGGAAACAAACTAATTCAGCGGAATAGAACTTAAAATGTATAAATATTTCTCTTTTCGTTCTTTGTTCTACGGGTATAAATCCGATTCAACCAGCTCGCAGATGATGTGAGCTGCGGTGATATGTCCCTCCTGAATTCTTTGAGTATTGGATGATGGAATTACAATGGGTAAGTCAACAATATCTTTTAGTTTGCCGCCGGAGCCGCCGAGGAACCCTATAACAAACATTTTTTTATCGTGAGCTTTATCAACAGCTTTAATGATATTAGGCGAATTGCCGCTAGTGGAGATCACAAGTAAAACGTCCCCTTCGTTTCCCAGACCTTCAACATTACGCGCAAAAACATTTTCAAATCCGATATCGTTTCCGCCGGCTGTCAAATTTGATGTGTCTGTTGTTAATGCGATTGCCGGTAAAGCGGGGCGCTGGACGTGATGGCTTAGCCGGATCATAAATTCCGCGGCAATATGCTGGCTGTCTGCGGCGCTTCCGCCATTCCCGCATAACAATAATTTCTTCCCGTTTCTGAATGCGTCTGCAATTCCCTGAACCGCCACAAGAATTTCCGCTTTGCAGGCCTCTTCCATCTTTAATTTAACATCGCTGCTTTCTTTTAGCGAATCATGAATGAATTTTTCTTTATCCAATATATCCTCTGTCGAATTGCTTCAAAAATAGCAAAGTTCTGAATCATTCGCAGTAAATTTAGATTGTTCCTAAAATCTACATTCAGTAAGTTTGCTCTGAACTTTTCCCAACTTCAGACGAGATATAAATGAAAAGAACAACCCTCTTTTGGATCATTGCTATCGTAATAACGTTGCTCTCTGCTTTTTACCAGCGGGTGACCGGTCCCAGTTACCCTTTTAGCGGCAAAACAGTACTTGATGGAAAGGAAATTTCTTACAGACTCGACCGAAGCCATGAATCAACATTTGACTGCAAAATAAGAATCACTACCGATGATCCTCAGGTGATAGGTGTTCTTTATTGGAAGAAATTCAATACGAATGATGAATATACCGCAGTTCAAATGAACGGCAGCAGGGTGCTGTATGCGGATCTTCCGGCACAGAAACGCTTAGAGAAGCTTGAGTATTATATTACGTTAACAAAACGGGGAACTACGGTTACAATACCAAACGAAAAAAGTATAACCATTAGATTTAAGGATCATGTCCCTATATGGATTTTAATTCCGCATATTTTTGCAATGTTTTTTGCTATGACTCTCTCCACACGTACCGGACTTGAATTTTTTAATAAAGAACCAAAAATTGAAAAACTCACCCTTTGGACAATCATAGTCTTATTTATAGGCGGATTTCCTCTTGGATTCGCAATGAATGAACTGGCGTTCGGAGAAATGTGGGGCGGCTGGCCATTCGGTAACGATGTTACTGACAATAAAACTCAGGTTGCATTTATAGTGTGGCTGATTGCATTCTATTTGATCAAAAAAAATAAAAAACCTGCTCTGTGGGTATTGATTGCCGCACTTGTACTTATTGCAGTCTATACTATTCCTCATAGTGTATAGATTGTCTGAATGATAATATTTGATTATACATTCTAATTTCTTTTATAAATCCTAAATATTAGGAGATATTGAATGAACTCTCATGAAAAACCAACAAACGGCGGATTACCGCCGAATGCTTACACAGAACTAAAGTCAGGTGAGGAATATGTTCCGATTATGTCTCCGCATGTTTCTTTCCCTGAGGTAACTCCCTATTCTGTTATAACCGGTATTGTTATGGCCGTAATTTTTTCCGCCGCGGCCGCCTACCTCGGATTGAAAATCGGGCAGGTTTTCGAAGCGGCAATTCCAATCGCAATCCTGGCCGTCGGTTTATCAACAGGTCTAAAGAAAAAAGGAGCTCTTGGACAAAATGTGATTATTCAATCCATCGGTGCGACTTCCGGCGCAGTGGTCGCCGGCGCAATCTTTACACTGCCGGCTATTTACATTCTGAATTTAGAGGTGGAGTTCTATCAAACATTTCTTGCATCTGTACTCGGCGGATTTTTGGGAATTCTTTCTTTGATTCCTTTCAGAAAATACTTTGTTGCGGAAATGCACGGGCATTTTCCCTTT
>PGYS01000044.1 GCA_002839795.1 Ignavibacteriae bacterium HGW-Ignavibacteriae-3
CCAGGAATCACGCTCACTCTTGGAGACTTTTGCGTATCCGAATCCGGGAAGATCCACAAGAAAAAATTTTTTCTCAATCAAGTAATAATTTATAGAGCGGGTTTTGCCGGGCGATGATGAGGTCTTTGCCATCCTGGTATTGAACAGTGAGTTTATAAGAGAGGACTTGCCGACATTCGATCTGCCACAAAGAACTACGGTAGGAAGCTCTTCCTTTGGCAATTCGCTTAGATTATAGACGGGTTTTATGAATTCTATTTTTTTCATTGCTTAAATATACGGAACTCACCGAACCGATACACATTGCACATTCTGTTTCTTTAATGAAAAACTTATAGTATACCTTTTGGTCTTCTAACTATAATTGTAAATTATTGTAATCCATTTCCAAATATCAGGATAAGTACAGAATTGAATCTGCCTGGCTAAAAGAATGGGTTACTCAAAGCCCTGGTTGCATTATGTAACAATAAATACAAGAAACCATATCAAATATTTTGGGTATGTGAAGAATGGAAAAACGATTTTAAATTATTTGGGCATTATTGCTGAGATATATTGAAATGAAATTCCTACCCATTTCCATCAGGCTGAATTGGATTATTTTGTTATCATGCCGAATCATATACACGGAAAAATTATTGTAAATCAAAACGTAGAGGCGGGGCAGGCCCCGTCTCTTCCAAGACATCTTCTGATTATTTAAAATAAAAAAGAGTAACCGGAACAGGTTACTCTTCTCAAAATAAATCTATGTTTACGTAATTAACTTCCTTTTTTCTGCGGAGACTTTGTGGTCTTTGTTACCTTTTTTTCTTTAGTAACTTTTTCTTTAGGCGCTTTTTCCTTTTTTGGTTTTGGCGCGGCAGTCTTTTTGGCAGCCTTGGTCTTTTTCTCTTTTTTCTCCTCGGCTTTTACTTCTTCAGGAGTCTCAACCGGTGCCTCTTCGCCTTTTACTTTTTTAGGAGCTTTAGGCTTCATCACACCGCTGTAATCAACCAATTCGATAATTGCCATATGAGCTCCGTCCCCTTTTCTCTGGCCGAGGTGCACAACCCGTGTATAACCACCCGGTCTCTCGCCAATTTTAGGAACGATCTCAGCGAATAATTCTGAAACTACAGCTCTGTCATTAATCTTTTCGGCAACATATCTTCTTGCATGGACTGAATCTGTTTTTGCTTTCGTAATTATTGGCTCAACGAACCCGCGAAGTGCTTTAGCTTTTGCGGCAGTTGTTTTTATTTTTTTATGCTGAAGTAACGAAGTCGCCAACACTTTTAATGTGGCTAATCTATGACTAGCAGTTCTGCCTAATTTTTTACCTTTTACGCCATGTCTCATTCTTAAACCTTATGGGAATTCTAATTGTTTTCTGGTTTGTCTTTTATGTATTTGTCAACATCCATTCCGAATTCGAGTCCGTGAGTATCAACGATCTCAATCAATTCGGCCAGGGATTTTCTTCCGAAGTTTCTGAATTTCAGCATTTCACTTTCATCTTTTCTGACAAGGTCAGACAGATTTTTGATGTTGGCTGCTTTCAAACAGTTATGCGATCTAACGCTGAGTTCAAGATCATCAACACTCGTTAAAAGTATTTTTCTGATTCTTTCTGCTTCAGCATCTTTTTCATTTTCAACTTTTTCTTCTTCCGGTTCAGCGTCGAAATTGATAAACATTTGAACGTGATCTTTAAGAATCTTTGCCGAACTTGAAAGAGCTTCTTCGGGTGTAATTGAACCGTCGGTCTGGATTTCAAGTTTTAACTTTTCAAAATCATTTTTTTCGCCGATACGAACATTTTCAACGTCATAGCGGCAGTTCACGATTGGAGTGAAAATAGAGTCTATTGGAATAGTTCCGATCGTCGCTTCCACAATCTTTTGTTCGGTTGAAGGTACATAACCTTTGCCTACGGCAAAACGCAGTTCCATATTAAACTTTGCGTCTGAGTTAAGTCTGGCAATGTGCAGATCAGGATTCAGAATTTCTATATCCGGGCAATATTTTTGAATATCGCCGGCTTTGAATTCTTTTGAACCGCTGAATGAAATTTCGCATCCCGTTGTTTTTTTGTTAACAATTCTCATTCTTACTTTTTTCAGATTGAGAATAAGTTCTGTTACATCTTCAACAACACCTGGGATTGTTGAAAATTCATGAAGAACGCCTTCAATTTTGACGGCATTGATTGCGGCACCGGTCAAAGATGACAATAACACTCGTCTCAGGGCATTTCCTAATGTAACGCCGAATCCTCTTTCCAAGGGCTGAACAATAAATCTTCCAAAATTTTCGCTGTTTGATGTTTCATCAAGAACAACGCCATCTGGCATTTTTATAAATGGATAGCTCATTTAGTATCCTCTTGAATAATTTTTTAATTACTTAGAATACAACTCAACAATTAACTGTTCGTTTGCATTCAATGGAATGTCTTCTCTTTCCGGAACATTTAAGAAAGTACCGGATAAAGTTGCTTTATCTACAGACAACCAAGCGTAAACGTTGTCTTTTGTTCTTCTTAACGAATTATGAATTGCATCCAGTTTTTTACTTTTCTCTCTAACGGCAACAACATCGCCGGAAGCAAGTATATAAGATGGAATGTCAACCGTCTTTCCATTAATGGTAAAGTGTCCATGAAGAACTAATTGACGAGCTGATTTTCTAGAAGGTGCAAATCCGAGACGATAAACAACGTTATCAAATCTTCTCTCTAAAAGCTTTATCAAATTTCCGCCGGTAATACCCTTTTGGCGGTTAGCAGTCTCGAAAACATTATGAAATTGAGTTTCCTGTAAACCGTAGATTCTCTTTACTTTCTGTTTTTCGCGGAGCTGAACGCCGTATTCGGAAAACTTAGCGCGGCGGGTCAATCCATGCTGACCGGGAGCGTAGTTTTTTTGTTCGAGCGGACATTTTTCCGACAAACATTTAGTACCTTTTAAAAATAATTTCTGTTTTTCCCTTCTGCATAATTTGCAGCTGGGACCTGTGTATCTTGCCATCTAAAGTTTCTCCTATTAAACTCTTCTACGTTTTGGTGGTCGGCATCCGTTATGCGGAATTGGAGTCTGATCTTTAATTGAAAGAATATCCAATCCAGCTGTACTCAATGCTCTGATTGCTGCTTCACGTCCGGATCCTGGTCCTTTAACAAAAACGTCAACCTTCCTCAACCCTAAATCATGTGCTTCTTTTGCAGCAGCTTCTGCTGTTACCTGAGCTGCAAACGGAGTATTTTTTCTTGATCCCTTGAAGCCGTTTTTACCGGCAGTGGACCAGGAAATTGTATTTCCATAAATATCAGTAAGCGTAACAAGTACGTTATTGAATGAGGCCTTAATGTGAGCCACGCCAACAGCATCAACGTGAACTTTCTTTTTAGTCTTTTTTACAACCTTTGCCAATTTTACTCCTCAAAAAAAATTATTAATTACTTCTTAGCCGGAGTTTTCTTCTTGCCGGCAACAGTTCTGCGTTTACCTTTACGGGTTCTGGAATTTGTTCTTGTGCGCTGGCCACGAACAGGCAACCCTCTTCTGTGGCGGATACCGCGGTAGGAACCAATATCCATCAATCTTTTAATGTTCTGCTGCACTTCACTTCTAAGCGCACCTTCAACTCTGTATTCAGATGTCATTACAGAACGGATTTTAGCAATTTCTTCTTCGGTTAATTCGGAAACTTTTTTATCGGGGTTTACTTCGGCTTTGATAAGAATCTCCATAGAAGATTTATCACCGATGCCAAAGATATAGGTCAATCCGATGTAAGCTTTCTTATTTTTTGGTAAATCAACACCAGCTAAACGAGCCAAATCTATAACCTCCTAAGTTTAACCTTGTCTTTGTTTATGTTTAGGGTTTTTACAAATCACTCTAACAACCCCTTTTCTTTTAATAATTTTACAGTTCTCACAAATCTTGCGAACAGATGAGCGGACCTTCATTTATTTCTCCGTTATTTATATCTGTATGTAATTCTACCTTTGTTCAGATCATATGGCGAAAGTTCAATAGCAACTTTATCGCCTACTAAAATTTTGATGAAGTGCATTCTCATCTTACCGGAAATGTGAGCCAATATTTCATGGCCATTATCCAAACGTACTTTAAAATGAGCGTTCGGTAATGTTTCTGTTACAATTCCATCTACTTTAATCGGACCCTGTTTGGCCATTTATCTCTATTCGCACTTCGTTAATATTTCTGGTTTACCGTTTATAATAGCAATCGTATGTTCAAAATGTGCCGATGGTTTTCCGTCCATCGTTAAAACCGTCCAGCCATCCTCTGCGACGATCACTTTATAAGAACCCATGTTTACCATCGGCTCAATTGCCAGAGTCATTCCGTTTTTAATAAGCGGACCGTTTCCCCTTCTTCCATAGTTCGGAATCTGCGGTTCTTCATGAAGATGTTTACCAACTCCATGCCCGCACAAATCTCTTACAACAGAAAATCCGTTTTCTTCAACATATGTCTGAACTGCGTTAGAAATTTCGCCGAGTTTGTTTTTTTCGACCGCCTGTTCTATTCCAAGGTATAAAGACTTTTCAGTTACATCCATTAGTTTCTGCACTTCGGGAGAAGTATTTCCTACCGCCACCGAAAGTGCTGCATCACCGAAGTAACCATTTTTCTCTACGCCTACGTCAATAGAAATAATTTCTCCGTCTTTCAAAACTCTGTTGCCGGGAATCCCGTGAACAACCTCATCATCAATAGAAGAACAAATAGAACCTGGAAAATCGAACGAACCGGCTTGCGAATAACCTTTGAAAGCAGGCCGTGCGTTGCAGCTGATTATGTAATCTTCGGCAATTTTATCAAGTTCTTTCGTCGTCACGCCGACTCTGACGTAACGCTTTACTAATTGTAATGTTTCTGCTACTATTTTGCAGCTTTCGCGAATGTAATCTATTTCACGACTGCTTTTAATTAATATCACTATAAGTCTAGAATCTTCTGCCTTTAAGTTTTCCGGATTTCATAAATCCGTCGTAATGCCTCATCAATAGATGAGATTCAATCTGCTGCAATGTATCTAAGGCAACGCCCACAATAATAAGCAGACTTGTGCCCCCAAAAAACGATGCGAAATTCCCGCTAACTCCGAATTTCGAAATAAACGCAGGGAGAATAGCAACGATAGCAAGGAAAACTGAACCGGGCAAAGTAATTTTGGTCAAAATATTATCTATAAAATCTGCTGTCTGCTTACCAGGACGAATACCCGGTATGAAACCACCCTGCTTCTTCATATTATCGGCAACATCCACCGGATTGAAAGCAATAGCGGTATAAAAATATGTAAAGAAGATAATCATCAGAGCATATATAAAAGAATAAGTAAAACTCTCATAAGTAAAGTACTGAGAAAGGTTTGCAATAAATTCATTGTCAGGGAAAAATGAGAACAATGTACTGGGAACAAACATAATTGACTGAGCAAAAATGATCGGCATAACACCCGCCGTATTGACTCTGAGCGGAATGTACTGAGTAACACCGCCATATACCTTTCTTCCGACAACCCTTTTGGCATACTGCACCGGGATCCTTCTTGTTCCCTGTGTAACGAGAACAACTCCCGCAATGATAAGAACCATAAGAGCAAGTATAACAACTTCAATAACGAGGTTACGCTGACCGCTGGCGATAAGTTGGTACTCATCTATAAGAGCAAACGGAAATCTGTTGATGATACCTATAAAAATTATAAGGGAAATACCATTCCCAATTCCCTTATCGGTAATCTGCTCACCGAGCCACATAATAAACATTGTACCGGCAACAAGTATAACCACTGAACTCAAACTCCACATAACACCTCTCACAGCTTCCGGAACAATTGCACCTGCTCCGCCTGGCGCAGTCATATTCATCAAATGAATCGTGACGCCGTAGGCCTGAACCGCAGAAATGAGAACAGTACCATAACGAGTTAACTGTGTCAGTTTTTTACGTCCGTCCTCGCCTTCCCGCTGAAGTTTCTGGAAATACGGTATTACAGCTCCAGCAATCTGTAAAATAATCGATGCGGAGATGTAAGGCATAATTCCCAGCGCCAGAACAGCAGCATTGGAAAACGCGCCGCCCACGAACAAATCATAAAGACCAAACAGATTGTTAGCATCTTTACTTGCAGCGGCCTGATGCAACAAGGTTGTATCAATACCAGGCAGAGTTATGTGACTACCGACTCTTACAATTACCAGAAGAGCAAGAGTGTAGAGTATCCTCTGACGTAATTCATGAATCTTAAAAATGTTCCGGAAAGTTTCTTGTATTTTAGCCATTAAAATTTAATCTCTTTAGTAGTTCCGCCAATAGATTCAATTTTTTCTTTTGCCACGGCACTGAATGAGTGTGCTTCTACATTTAATTTTGCTTTCAGTTCACCCTGAGCCAGAATTTTAAACGGAGCCGCAGCTTTAGAAATAGCGCCGCTCTTGTACAGTGAAACAGCATTAACTTCGCCATCCTGAATTTTTTTCTCATCGACTAATCTTTGCAACGTAGCAAGATTAATTACCTGATTTACAATTTTAAACGGGCTGTGAAATCCTCTTTTAGGAATTCTTCTTTGAAGCGGCATCTGACCGCCTTCAAACCAGGTTGGATATTTCGCACCGGCACGTGAACGCTGGCCGTTTTCACCGCGTGTTGCTGTTCCGCCGTGTCCTGAGCCTTCGCCCCGTCCAATTCTTTTAACTTTTTTGTTCGAACCTTTAGCAGGTTTAAGATTACTTAGAATATTCATTTATCACCTTACGCTTCAATTTCTTCAACTTTTACAAGATGGTGTACTTTTCTGATCATTCCTCTTATTTGAGGAGTATCATTTTTAACAACAAAATGATTTGGTCTCGCAAGGCCTAACGCTTCGATTGTTCTTTTCTGCGGTACCGGACGATCAATAACACTGCCTGTTTGAATAATTTTTATTTTCTTTGCCATCATAACCTCAAAATTACAGATTGAATAACTCAGTTACTTTTAATCCGCGTTTACGAGCCATTGTTCTTGCATCAACAAGATTTAACAAAGCATTTAATGTAGCTTTAACCTGATTATGCGGATTGCTGGAACCAAGTGATTTAGTAAGAACGTCCTGAACACCGGCAGCTTCAAGCACTGCACGGACACCGCCGCCCGCAATCAGACCCGTACCAGGTGTTGCCGGTTTCAATAAAACAGAACCCGCACCGTACTTTCCGGTAATTGCATGAGGAATTGTTCCTTTAATTATGGACACTCTATAAACATTTTTCTTAGCATCGTCTATGCCTTTTGAAATCGCATCGGTAACTTCGTTTGCTTTACCCAGACCAACACCAACGTGACCATTTGAATCTCCCACAACAACAATTGCGTTAAAGCTGAAACGTCTACCGCCCTTAACAACTTTTGCAACACGGTTTATGTGGACAATCTTTTCTTTAAGATTCTCAAGACCCGATACTTTTTTGTACTTGAAATTCAATTTTAGCTCCCTTGTTTACGAACTTATTTAATCTTTTTTTTGAATCGTCTAAATCCTTGGCTGCCGGGAGAGGAGTCGAACCTCTACAGACGCCTCCAAAGGGCGTTGTCCTGCCATTAGACGACCCGGCAATCCTTACAATTTTACTCCGCCTTCGCGTGTGCCTTCTGCAACGGCCTGTACTCTGCCATGGTAACGGTAGCCGCTTCTGTCAAATACAGCAACCGTTATTCCTTTTTCGATAGCTTTTTTAGCCAACAATTTTCCAACAGCTTTACTCTTCGAGATTTTACCTTTAGAACTCTTTAACTCTTCCGCAAGTTCTTTAGACAGAGAGGAAGCTTCAACTAAAGTTGTACCTTTGATATCATCAATTAACTGAGCATACATCTGGTTAGCGCTTCTAAAAACGGTCAAACGCGGACGTTCAGCAGTGCCGGAGATTTTTCTACGGATTCTGGCTTTCTTTGTTGCTCTATGTGTAGTGTTTTTCAAAAACATTTTTCAAATTCTCCTATTACTTACCGGCTGTCTTGCCTGCTTTACGAACAATTACTTCATTAGAGTACTTAATACCCTTACCTTTATATGGTTCCGGTTTTCTGAATGATCTGATTTTTGCGGCGATCATCCCGACTAATTCCTTGTCATATCCGAAAATTTTTATCTGAGTTGGACCTGGAACATCAATTTTAATTCCTGCCGGCGGTATAAACAGAATGGGGTGGGAATAACCGATAGTAAATAAAACTCCATCTCCTTTAGCTTCCGCTTTATAACCTACACCCACGATATCCAGAGATTTTGTATAACCTTCTGTTACGCCAACAACCATATTATTTATTAAAGCGCGTGTCAAACCGTGAAGCGCTCTATTCTCTTTAAAGTCATTTGGTCTTGTAACAACAATTTCTTCTTTTGTTATTTCAACTTTGATGTTTGGATGCACTTTCATTTCCAATTCGCCAAGCTTTCCTTTAACTTTAAGGAGATCACCGGTTTTGGCAACAGTTACATCTTTAACGGGAATTGGTTTTTTACCTATACGTGACAATTTCTTTACCTCTTAATTTTTTTTACCAAACGTGGCAGATAACTTCACCGCCGACTGCCTCTCGTTTTGCTTGTTTATCGGATAACAATCCTTTCGGTGTGGAAAGAACAGCAATTCCAAGTCCATTCAACACTCGCGGAAGTTTTTCTTTGCTAACGTATCTTTTCAAACCGGGTGTCGAAATTCTTTTCATCCCTGTGATTGAAGGAGCGCCATTTACATATTGAAGATGAACTCTCAGCACATTCTGTTTATTGTCTTCAATTACGTTATAATCTTTGATGAATTTATTATTCTTCAAAATTTCCGCTAAGCTGATCTTCATTTTGGAAGAAGGAATTTCAACAAATTTCTTTTTTGCTTTAACAGCATTTCTAATTCGAGTTAAAAAATCCGCAATCGGATCGGTAGTATGCATTTACATTTCTCCTTCAGTTACCAACTTGCTTTCTTGAGACCAGGAATTAAACCTTTAAGAGCCATTTCGCGCAGAACTAAACGAGAGACGCCAAATTTTCTATAATAAGCTCTAGGTCTTCCTGTCATTTTACATCTGTTATGTAAACGGGTGGGGGCAGAATTTCTTGGAAGAAGCTGTAATGCTTCATAATCACCCTTCTCTTTCAATTCTTTTCTGCGCGCAGCAAATTTATCCACAAGTACCTGTCTTTTATCTTGACGCGCCAGCAAACTTTTTCTTGCCATGACTTCCCTTTAATTAATTTCTTTTTTTCTAAACGGCATTCCGAAAGCTGTCAGTAATTCGAGAGCTTCTTTATCCGTCTTTGCGGTTGTAACGAATGTGATATCCATTCCTAATATTTTTGTTACTTTATCAACGTTGATTTCCGGAAAAATAATCTGTTCTTTAAGTCCGAGTGTATAATTACCTCTTCCGTCAAATGACTTATCAGGAACACCTCTAAAGTCACGTACGCGGGGCAGAGCAAGCGATATAAATCTGTCAAGAAATTCGTACATCATTTCTTTTCTTAAAGTGACTTTAGCGCCAATTTTCATTCCTTCGCGAAGTTTGAAGTTCGAGATCGCTTTCTTTGCTATTCTTACAGAAGCTTTCTGACCGGAAATTGTTTCAAGATCTCTGATCGCTTCATCCAATATTTTAGCATCCGATGCGGCTTGTCCAACACCCATATTGATAACGATCTTATGAAGTTTCGGAACTTCCATAATGCTCTTGTAAGCAAACTGTTCGCGTAATTTTGGAAGAATCTCTTTCTGATATTTTTCTTTTAACCGAGCAGGAATTTTTGGTTCAACAACTTTTGGCTCAGGCTTTTTCTCTTCTACAGCCTTCACCTTTTTTTCTTTAGCTTCTTTCTGCTCTTTAGGTTGTTTTTGTTCTTTTGCCATTGTAATTATAAGTCCTTAAAATTTACCCGCCTCCGGCGAGTTTAATTAAGCAAGCATCTCTCCGCTAACTTTACTAATTCTAGCGCTTCTTTTCTTGCCCGTCTTTTCATCAATAATAAGTTTAGCACCAATTCTCGTCTTTTCATTAGTCTTTGGATCCAGGACCATGACATTAGAAACATTTATTGGAGCTTCTTTTTCAGTAATTCCACCCTGAGGATTATTCTGAGTCGGTTTTGTATGTCTTTTGCGGATATTAATACCTTCTACAATAACACGATTCTCTTTCGGAAATACTTTTAATACTTTACCGGTTTTACCTTTGCTGTTTCCGGATATAACAATTACTGCATCATTTTTTCTAATCTTCATTTTCCTATCCTTATAATACTTCTGGAGCCAGAGAGATAATTTTCATGAATTTTTTGTCTCTAAGTTCTCTTGCAACGGGGCCAAAGATACGCGTACCTTTTGGTTCACCCTGTGCGTTTAACAGAACTGCTGCGTTTTCATCGAAACGAATGTACGAACCATCATTTCTTCTAACTTCCTTTTTAGTACGGACAACAACAGCGCGGCTGACTTCGCCTTTTTTAACACCGCCGCCGGGAATTGCCGATTTAACGCTTACAACTATAATGTCGCCAACGCTAGCGTAGCGGCGATCGCTTCCGCCAAGAACGCGAATACATCTTACTTTCTTAGCGCCGGAATTATCCGCAACAATTAAATTAGTTTCTTCTTGTACCATGATTTAGCTGCTCCTCAAACTTTTATTACTTGGCTTTTTCAACAATTGAAACCAAGCGCCAATTTTTTCTTTTACTCAAAGGACGAGTTTCCATAATTTTTACAACATCTCCGATTCCACATTCCTGTTTTTCATCGTGAGCCATTAACTTTGTGGTTTTCTTAAAATATTTTTTATAAATCGGATGAGCCACGCGTCTTTCAATAGCGACTATAATACTTTTACGCATTTTATTACTAACAACAGTACCGATCCTGGTTTTTCTTAAACTTCTTTTCTCCATAGGAACTCGAATACTCCTTATTTTTTTGCCTTTGAGGTTTTTGCTTCCTGCATTTCACGCTCTTTCAGAATCGTTTTCAATTTCGCGACATCTTTTCTTACTTCGTGCAGTTTAGCAGTGTTTGTTAAGTTCTTTAATTCCTGCTGAAATCTTAAGTCCACTAAATTTTTCTGGTCTTCAAGAATTCTTTTCTTTATTTCCTCTGTGGACATTTCTCTAATTTCAAAAATCTTCATTTTCGTTAAATCCTTTTATGCTTCTAAATCGGGACGTTGACAAATTTTGGTTTTAATTGGCAGTTTATGAGAAGCAATTGCCAACGCTTCGTGAGCGGTCTTTTTATCGATACCGCCAATTTCAAACATGATTCTTCCTGGTTTTACAACAGCTACCCAGAATTCAGGCGCGCCTTTTCCCTTACCCATTCTTGTTTCAAGAGGTTTTTTAGTAACGGGTTTATCAGGAAAAATTCTGATCCACATTTTGCCATCTCTTTTCATATGACGCGATAAAGCAACTCGGCAGGCTTCGATCTGTCTGCTTGTGATCCACGCGGGTTCCATTGCTTTCAAACCGTAATCACCGAAGTTCACAAGATGACCGCGGGTTGCTTTGCCGGCTCTTCTACCTCTATGTGCTTTACGAAACTTTACTCTTTTTGGCATTAACATGAAAAAAACTCCTCAAACTTTTCTGCCTACAGGCAGGTTCTTTATTCTTATTCTGTTGAACGTTTACCTAAAACTTCTCCGCGGCAGATCCAGACCTTGACACCAAGCGAGCCGTATATTGTCTGTGCAGTTGCAGTACCGTAATCTATTTCGGCTCGAATTGTATGGAGAGGAATTCTTCCCTCTTTATACTGTTCCGTACGGGCCATTTCAGCTCCGCCTAATCTGCCGGCGCACATAATTCTAATTCCTTCGGCGCCCATTCTCATGGCAGTGGTAATTGACTGCTTCATCGCTCTCCGGAAAGAAACTCTTCCTTCAAGCTGTCTTGCAATATTTTCTGCAACAAGAGTTGAATCAAGTTCAGGTCTCTTAATTTCAGTGATCTGAATTTTAACTTCTTTATCAGTCAATTTTTTTAATTCTTCTTCAAGCTGCGCGATCTCTTTGCCGCTCTTTCCAATAACAACACCCGGTCTGGATGTATGTATAGTAAGAACAATGTTTTTGGAAGTCCTGTCAATTACGATGGAAGAGATTCCAGCGTTTTGTAATCTTTTTCTAACATAGGTTCTAAGTTTTTTATCCTCTACGAGCTTAACAGCATAGCTTTTATTCTCGTACCAGTTCGATTCCCAACCTCTAATGATACCAACTCTAAAACCAATTGGATTAACTTTTTGACCCAAAACTTCCTCCTGAGATTACTTTTTTGTAGCAACTACAATAGTTACGTGATTAGATCTTTTTCTTATTTTATAGGCCCGTCCCATTGGAGCAGCCGAAATTCTTTTCAAGGTTGGCCCTTGATTAACAAAAGCTTCTTTCACAAATAAGTCCGAAACTTCGTGTTTAGTATTTTCATCTTTGTTCATTAAATTTGATACAGCGGAACGCAATACCTTTTCAGCATCAAATGAAGAATGCTTAGGCGAAAAGTGCAGGATCTCTATAGCCTGATCTACCGATTTGCCTCTGATAAGATCAATAACCAATCTCATCTTACGCGGTGAAGTTCCAATGTATTTGTGCGTTGATTTTGCTTCCATCATCATTTCCCTAATATCACTTTACTTTAGATGCTTTTTCAGCTTTAGTTCCCGGATGTCCTCTGAATATTCTTGTGGGTGCAAACTCACCGAGTTTATGACCAACCATATTTTCAGAAACGTAAACGGGTATCATTTTATTTCCGTTATGAACGGCGATTGTGTGTCCGACAAAATCAGGAGTAATTGTACTGGTACGCGACCATGTTTTAATTATCTTTTTCTGATTAGTATCGTTCAGCTTTTGAACTTTCTGCATTAACTTCAGGTCTATGAAAGGACCCTTTTTAACTGATCTTGGCATATTTACTCTGTCTTATTTTCTACGCTTGACAATGTATTTATTCGAAAGATTTTTTCTCTTTCGTGTTTTTAATCCTTTTGCTTTTTGTCCCCAAGGAGAAACCGGATGTCCTCCGCCGGATGTTTTTCCTTCGCCGCCACCCATAGGATGATCAACAGGATTCTTTGCAACACCACGACTCGCAGGACGGATACCTAACCATCTGCTTCTTCCAGCTTTACCCAAACTGATATTTTCATGATCGATATTACCGACAACTCCGTATGTAGCCATACACTCAACTTGCACCATTCTAACTTCACCGGAAGGCATTTTTAACTGAGCCATTTTACCTTCACGCGCCATCAACTGAAGTGAACAACCGGCGGATCTGCCTAACTGACCGCCTTTGCCCGGTTTTAATTCAACGTTATGAATAAAACTTCCAAGAGGAATTTCTTTTAACGGGAGCGCATTACCAACCTTAATTTCAGAGCCGGGGCCAGACATTACGTCGGAGCCAACTTTCAAACCATCAGGAGCAATTATGTATCTTTTCTCGCCATCGGCGTAATTCAAAAGAGCAATTCTACAAGTTCTGTTCGGATCATATTCGATAGAGAATACTTTTGCAGGAATCCCTTTTTTCTCGCGTTTGAAATCAATAATTCTGTAACGCTGTTTATGACCGCCGCCGCGATGACGTGAAGTTATTCTGCCATGATTATTTCTTCCGCCGGATCTTTTAATTACACCGAGTAAAGATTTTTCCGGTGTAGATTTGGTAATCTCATCGAATGACGAGATACTCATGAATCTCGTTCCGGGTGTATTTGGTTTTAATTTTCTGATTGCCATCTAATTTTCAACTCCGAATTTCGGTAATGCTATGCTTGACCAAAAATATCTATTGTTTGACCTTCTTTTACAGTTACAATTGCTTTTTTGAATTTTGCTGTTCTTCCCGTGAATCTTCCTTTTCTTGTCAACTGGGTTTTAACTTTGCCCTTGTTGCGGATGGTGTTTACGGAAGTTACATCAACATTAAATTTTTCTTTTAGAGCTTTTGCTATTTCTATTTTATTAGCACCTATAGCTACAACAAATCCGTATTTGTTTGCGTTTTTTTCGCTGATGCCGCTCATTTTTTCTGTTAACAAAGGTCGTACTAGAACACTTTTCATTTTCAAACCGGTTTAATTAATTATATTTTCTAAAATATTAACTGCACTCTTCTGAACTAACAAAACTTGATTATTCAATAGATCGTAAGCCGATGCCTTATTAGCCTCAAGAACATGTACTTTGGTAATATTGCGTCCTGACTTATAAACATTTTCCTGAGTACCATTGGTCAAAAGTAGAGTTCTTTTTCCGGTAACTTTTAATGCGCTCAACAACGAAACTATATCTTTCGTCTTAGGCGCGCTCAGATTAAAATCTTCAACAACCATAATCTGGTTTGCTTTAGCTTTGTAAGAAAGCGCAGATTTTCTTGCAAGACTTAAAACTTTCTTGTTCAGTTTTTGTCTGTAAGAATGCGGTTTAGGTCCGAAAATGGTACCGCCGCCGACCCAGATTGGAGAACGGGAAGTACCAGCACGCGCACCGCCGCGGCCTTTCTGTTTCCAGGGTTTTTTACCCCCGCCTCTTACCTCACTTCTTTCTTTGGACTTGTGAGTACCTTGACGCTGGTTAGCTAAGAAAGCTTTTACAGCAAGATAAAGAACGTGATCATTCGGTTCGATTTCAAAAATTTCTTTTGAGAGTTCTACAGTCTCGCCAGATTTAGTGCCGTCTTGTTTATAAACTTCTAATTTCATTTTATTCAAACTTATTTTTTGTTGATAGCAACAATTGAATTAATAGAGCCTGGAACAGCTCCTTTAACCATAATTATATTTTTTTCAGCAATAATTTTTACAACTTTTAAGTTCAAGGCAGTTGTGTTATCAAAGCCCATTCTGCCCGCCATACGCTGACCTTTGAAAACTCTTGAAGGATATGAACTTGATCCGATGGAACCGGGAGCTCTTAATCTGTCGCTCTGTCCGTGTGTAGTTCCGCCGACACCGCCGAAGTTGTGCCTTCTCATTACACCCTGAAAACCTTTTCCTTTACTCTTTCCGGAAACCTTTACCTTATCACCGACAGTAAAAATATCAGTATTCAATTCATCGCCGATTTTGTACTGCGACGCGTCAAAATTTCTGAATTCCTTTACCGTCTGAGGAATCTTCAATCCGTGTTTTTTATAATATTCGAGCTGAGGTTTACTTGTTCTCTTCTCTTTCTTTTCGCCAAATCCAAGCTGAACAGCTTCGTAGCCATCTTTTTCTTTCGATTTGATCGCGTATACATTACACGGTCCGACTTCCAAAACTGTAACAGGTACAATTTTGCCATCTTCCGAAAATATATTTGTCATTCCTAATTTTTTTGCTAACAAGCCTGGCATTTCTATTATTCCTATAACTTAATCTCAATGTCAACGCCAGCGGGGATATCAAGTTTGCTGAGTGCGTCAACTGTTTTATTATTTGAATTATGTATATCTATAATTCTTTTATGAGCCCTGATCTCAAATTGTTCTCTGGATTTTTTATCAACGTGCGGTGATCTCAATACTGTGAAAACTGTCCTGCGTGTCGGTAGCGGAATCGGTCCGGATACCACAGCGCCAGTGCTTTTAACAGTCTTGATGATCTTTTCCGTTGATTTGTCAATCAATATGTGATCGTATGACTTCAGCTTGATTCTAATTTTCTGACCGGGCACTTTTTATAATCTCCTTGTTCAACATAGTGCCCCGCAAGTATGCGGGGCTCAAATAATTTATTTTACTCTATAATCTTTGTAACGAATCCAGCACCAACTGTTCTTCCGCCTTCACGGATAGCGAACTTAAGACCTTCTTCCATAGCGATTTCAGAAATAAGATCAATTTTGAGAGTCACGCTGTCACCGGGCATAACCATCTCTGTTCCCTCGGGAAGCGAAGCAATACCGGTAACGTCGGTTGTTCTGAAATAGAACTGCGGTCTGTAGCCATTGAAGAATGGAGTATGTCTTCCACCTTCATCTTTTGAAAGAATGTAAACTTTGCCTTCATATTTTTTATGAGGAGTAATAGAACCTGTTTTAGCAAGAACCATTCCTCTTTCGATTTCTGTTTTATCAACACCTCTTAAAAGGATACCGGCATTATCGCCAGCCAGAGCAGAATCAAGTTCTTTACGGAACATTTCAATTCCGGTAACAACTGTTTTCTTATGAGCACCCAATCCGATCAATTCAACTTCTTCCTGAATTTTAACCTGACCTCTTTCAACTCTGCCGGTAGCAACTGTTCCACGACCAGTAATAGAGAAGACGTCCTCAACAGGCATTAAGAATGGTTTGTCAACACTTCTTTCCGGAACCGGAATGTAAGTATCAACAGCTTCCATTAATTCCCAGATACAATTATATCTTGGATCGGTCGGTTCAGCATTGGATGAACCGGCTTCAAGAGCGTGAAGAGCAGAACCTTTGATAATCGGAATATCGTCGCCAGGGAATTCATATTTTGTTAAGAGTTCTCTTAGCTCCATTTCAACCAAGTCTATCAATTCCTGATCGTCAACAGCGTCAACTTTGTTCATGAATACAACCATTTTAGGAACACCGACCTGACGTGCAAGCAGAATATGTTCACGGGTCTGTGGCATTGGGCCGTCCGTTGCAGCAACAACCAAGATTGCGCCGTCCATCTGAGCAGCACCGGTGATCATGTTTTTAACATAATCGGCGTGACCAGGACAGTCAACGTGAGCATAATGTCTGTTCGCTGTAGAATATTCCACGTGAGCAGTAGCGATGGTAATACCTCTTTCTCTCTCTTCCGGGGCATTATCAATACTGTCAAATGATCTTATTTGCGACAAACCTTTTTTAGCAAGCGCCATGGTGATGGCTGCAGTAAGAGTAGTTTTACCATGGTCTACGTGTCCTATAGTACCGATATTTACGTGAGGTTTACTCCGGTCAAATTTTTCTTTTGCCATCTTAAATACTCTCCTAAATGATTTTTATTTCTTTAATTATTTATTTTAATTAATGTCTAATGTGATTCAGCGTGTTTCTTTGCTTGAGATTTTTCCTGAATCTCTTCTGCAACTGATTTTGGTACTTCAGAATAATGCGAAAACTGCATTGAGTAAATTGCGCGTCCCTGTGTCATAGAACGTAAGGTTGTTGCATAACCGAACATTTGAGCCAGTGGAACCATTGCTTTAATTACCTGCGCATCTTTTCTGGATGTGAATCCTTCAATTTTTCCTCTTCGTGAATTCAGATCGCCCATAACATCACCGAGATATTCTTCAGGTGAAATAACTTCAACGCTCATCATGGGTTCGAGCAGAACCGGATTTGCCTTCAGCGCTCCCTGCTTGAAAGCCATTGAAGCAGCAACCTTAAATGATATTTCATCGGAATCCACATCATGATATGAACCATCATACAGTTTAGCTTTTACGTCTACTACAGGAAAACCGGCGAGTACGCCATTTCTCAACGAGTCCTGCAGACCGTGCATAACCGGATTTATATATTCTTTAGGAACAACACCGCCGACAATTGCATTTTCAAATTCAAATCCTTTTCCAGCTTCATTAGGAGATAGTTCGATCCAAACATGACCGTATTTTCCGCGTCCACCAGACTGTTTAACAAATTTACCTTCAGCCTGAACTGTTTTTGTGATCGTTTCTCTATAAGCAACCTGAGGTTTGCCAACATTTGCTTCAACTTTGAATTCACGTTTCATTCTATCAACTAGAATTTCAAGGTGGAGTTCACCCATACCGCTTATCAGAGTCTGACCTGTCTCATCATCAACTTTAACTTTAAATGTCGGATCCTCATCAGAAAGCTTGGCCAGAGAATCAGAAAGTTTATCCTGATCCGCTTTAGTTTTTGGTTCAATTGCAATCTGAATAACTGGTTCGGGAAACACCATTTTTTCGAGAACGATAGCATCGTCTTCAGTGCAAAGGGTATCACCTGTTCTAGTATGTTTCAAACCGACAATAGCCGCGATATCACCGCATCTAATTGCTTCCAGATCTTCTCTGGTATTGGCATGCATCTGAAGTACTCTGCCAACTCTCTCTTTTTTATCTGATACTGAATTAAAAATATATGAGCCGGCTTTTAAAGTCCCGGTATAAACTCTGATAAATGTTAGCTTACCAACATAAGGATCAGTCATGACCTTAAATGCAAGCGCTGCAAATTTTTCACTCGGATCAATTTTTCTTTCAACGTGATCATTCTTATAAATGTGATGAGCTGATAAACTTCCCGAGTCCAATGGAGAAGGAAGAAAATCAATAACTGAGTCCAACAATTGCTGGACGCCTTTATTCTTGAAAGAAGATCCGCAGAGTACTGGAATAATTTTTCCCTGTATAGTAGCTTCTCTTAAAACTTTTTTAACTTCATCCTCGGTAATATCTTTTCCCTCAAGGTATTTCTCCAGGAGAGTATCATCGACATCTGAAACAGCTTCAAGCATCCAGGTTCTGTATTTTTGAGCCAACGGCAGAAGATCAGCCGGAATTTCGACTTCTTCAAAATCCGCACCTAACGACTCTTCTATAAACATAACAGCTTTCATTTTCATCAAGTCTATTATGCCTCTAAACAAATCTCCTTCACCGACAGGGAGATTTAGAGGAACAGCCGGGGCACCAAGTTTTTCTTTCATCATCTGAACAGCATTAAAAAAATCTGCTCCGATTCTATCCATTTTATTTACGAAGGCAACACGCGGAACGTTATATTTATCAGCCTGTCTCCAAACTGTTTCTGATTGGGGCTCAACACCTCCAACCGCGCAAAAAAGTGCAATCGCGCCATCCAATACTCTTAATGATCTTTCAACTTCAACAGTAAAATCCACGTGACCAGGAGTATCAATTATATTAATCTGATGATCTCTCCAGAATGTTGTAGTAGCAGCACTTGTTATAGTTATACCGCGTTCTTTCTCCTGTTCCATCCAATCCATAGTTGCGGCGCCGTCATGAACTTCACCCATTCTATGTAATTTGCCCGTATAATACAGTATTCGCTCAGTAGTTGTGGTTTTACCCGCATCTATATGAGCCATGATTCCTATATTTCTAACTTTTATTATGTCAACACGCTTGGACATCTAACTTTGAATTCCCTTCTTACTTACCACTTAAAGTGAGCAAATGCTTTATTTGCTTCAGCCATTCTATGAGTATCATCTTTTTTCTTAACTGCAGATCCTTCTCCATTTGCGGCAGCCATTAATTCCGCGGCAACTTTCAAAGCCATCGATTTATCTTTTCTATCTCGAGCATAAGTTTTAATCCATCTGAAAGCGAGCGCAGTTCTTCTTTCAGGTCTAACTTCCATAGGAACCTGATAAGTGGCACCGCCAACTCTTCTGCTTCTGACTTCAACCAACGGCTGAACATTCTGAACGGCTTTTTTAAATACGTCTATTGCCGGTTTTTTTGTTTTCTGTTCAATCAAATCGAAGCTGTCATAAACTATACTTCTTGCTGTTGATTTTTTCCCAGCCCACATCAAATAGTTAATGAATTTTGAAACGAGTATATCATTAAACTTTGGATCAGGTTTTAAATATCTTTTTTCTGCTTTTTTCTTTCTCATGGTTGATTACTTCGCTTTTGGTTTTTTAGTTCCGTATTTGGAACGACTTTTCTTTCTGTCTTCAACTCCGCTTGTATCAAGTGTGCCGCGAATTATATGATAACGGACACCGGGTAGATCTTTTACTCTTCCGCCTCTGATTAGAACAATAGAATGCTCCTGTAGATTATGTCCTTCACCAGGAATGTAAGCAGTAACTTCAATTCCATTTGTGAGACGAACTCTCGCCACTTTTCTTAACGCTGAATTTGGTTTCTTGGGAGTGGTTGTATATACTCTTGTGCAAACCCCTCTTTTCTGAGGGCATGCATCGAGCGCCGGAGCTTTATTCTTCGACGATACGACTACTCTACCTTTTCTAACCAACTGGTTTATCGTTGGCACGTAAATTCCTCCACAACTTATAATTTGTATTAAAATTCAGACTGGAAATTTATTGATATTCAATTCAATTGTCAAGAAAGTCTGTTTTTATTTTTGATATTTTATCACTATGCTGATTCTTTTTCTGTCTCTACTGTTTCCTCGATTACTGGGGTTTCAACTTCGTCAGCAGTTAGAATAATATTTCTATATTTTTTAAGACCTGTACCCGCAGGGATGAGATGTCCCATAACAACATTTTCCTTTAATCCTACCAGATTATCAACTCTTGCCTCAGTAGCTGCATTAGTCAGTACTTTAGTTGTTTCCTGGAAAGAGGCCGCGGAAATGAAACTTTCTGTGGAAAGTGCGGCATGAGTAATTCCAAGCAGTATATTATCAAAGGTTGCGGGTTCGGCATCGCGCGCTTTAATTGGTTTTTTTCCTTTTCTGTTAAGATCCGCATTGATTTCTCTGTATTTGGCACGGGAAATTAATTGAGCCACTTTGTATTTTGATTGTCCCGGATCCTGAATAAATACCATTTGCTTCACTTTTTCATTCTCATCAATGAATTTATTTCTGTCAACCAGATCTTCTTCAATGAAAATGGTATCACTGGCGGAAATCACCTGCAATTTCTGGAGCATCTGGCGTACTATTACTTCAATATGTTTATCATTTATCTTCACACCCTGAAGTCTATAAACATCCTGAATTTCATTTACCAGATATTCCTGAACCGCATTTGTACCCTTTATTTTCAGAATATCATGAGGATCGGTTGGTCCGTCAGTGATTTTTTCACCTGCAGGTATTTCATCACCTTCCTGAACCAGGATGTGTTTTCCATAAGAGACATTGTATACTTTCTGGATCGACCCATCGAGTGATTCAACGATAATTTCGCGTGATCCTTTTTTACGGGCACCAAATTTAACTTTTCCTTCAATTTCAGCTACAACAGCAGGATCATGCGGACGGCGGGCCTCAAAAAGTTCTGTAACTCTTGGCAGACCGCCTGTTATATCACGCGATTTTGTTGAAGATTTAGAGATCTTTGCCAGAATTGTTCCGGCCTGAATTTCTTCACCTTCTTCTACTGATAAATACGCCCGGGTAGGAATGTTAAAGACTTTTTCATTCCCTTTGCTGTCTTTAATTTGAATACTTGGAGTCAAAGTTTTGTCTTTTGACTCGATTACGACTTTTTGAACGTGGCCAGTCTGTTCATCCGCGACCTGCTGAATCGTAACACCATCAATAAGATCGATGAAAGATACAAATCCGGTCAAATCAGCCACAATTACTGAATTATAAGGATCGTGATTGTAGAGAGGCTGACCCTTTTTAATCTCCTGACCATCGGTTACCAGCAGTTCAGCACCATAAGGAACTTCAAATTTCTTTATCTGTCTATTATCCTCATCATAAATTCCGATAGAACCTCTTCTTCCGATAACAACTTTTACTTTACCGAAAAAGTCTGTCTTTTCAACGTATGTCAATCTGTCAGATTTAATGATACCGCCGATATTAGCTTCGACTTGGGACTGACTGGCAATACGTGATGAAGTACCGCCTAAGTGGAATGTCCTTAAAGTAAGCTGTGTGCCGGGCTCACCGATTGACTGCGCGGCGATAATTCCAACTGCCTCGCCGTTTTCTACGAGCTGGCCTGTTGTTAAATTCCGGCCGTAGCATTTAGCGCACACACCGCGTTTTGATTCGCAAGTAAGAACTGTTCGGATATAAACCTGGTCAATATTGGCCTCATCAATTTTTTCGGCAATTTCTTCCGATATAACTTCACCTGCTTCAATAAAGAGATCATCTGTACGCGGATCATAAACATCTTCCTGAGCGACACGTCCGGTAATTCTTTCGGCAAGGGGTTCTCTTTCAAGTTCAACATCCTTTAATGCGGAAATATAAACTCCACGGATCGTTCCGCAATCAAGTTCTGTGATAATAACATCCTGAGCAACATCGCACAAACGGCGTGTAAGATATCCGGCATCGGCAGTTTTTAAAGCTGTATCCGCAAGACCTTTACGCGCACCGTGGGTGGAAATAAAATACTCAAGAACAGATAAACCTTCCTTGAAATTTGCTACGATTGGATTTTCAATAATCTC
>PGYS01000045.1 GCA_002839795.1 Ignavibacteriae bacterium HGW-Ignavibacteriae-3
GTCGTGATTACAAATTATTCCGGCGAGGAGGAACTTGAAGGAATCAATAATCCGGAAGATACTTCAATGGGTTCGCGCAAAATTCCTTTTACAAAAGAAATTTATATCGAACAATCCGACTTTATGGAAAATCCTCCGAAGGGATTTCACCGTCTCACTCCTGGCGGGGAAGTGAGGTTGCGCTACGCATATATAATAAAATGTGATGATGCTGTTAAAAATGAAGCGGGGCAGATTATTGAACTTCGATGCAGCATAGATCCCGAAACTAAAAGCGGCACCGGAACCAGTAAAAAGAAAGTTAAAGGAACTATTCATTGGGTATCCGCTGAACATGCCGTTGAGGCGGAGGTAAGATTATACGACCGGTTATTTACTGTTGAGTCTCCAGACACGGATAAAGAAAAGGGTTTTCTGGATTACATGAATCCTGATTCTTTAGAAATTATTCCGGATGCATTAGTCGAACCGTCCCTGAAGAATTCGAAAGCAGGGGAGAGGTTTCAGTTTGAAAGAAATGGTTATTTCTGCGTAGATACAAAATATACTACTCCGGACAAATTAGTATTCAACCGTACAGTAACATTGAAGGACAGCTGGAGTAAAATGAAATAATTTATGATTATATTCTCTTTGTATTTTAATTTGCAACTAACTATCGAGTGATATGCTGAATAAATCTCTGGGTAATATCTCCTCCACTAATGTGAAGGAAATTATTAATTCTAAAATTGAATTGGACCCGGAAACTATTCAGGAACTTGATTCAATTGCCCAGTTGATTTCCGACCTCAAGCAGGCACAGAACGCTCTTCATGAAAGTGAGACCAAATACCGGCTCTTTTTTAATAATGTGCCTCTCGGGATTCTTAATTTTGATTCAAACGGTATAATAACTTCCTGTAATGAAAACATTCTGGCTATAATTGATTCCTCAAAAGAAAAAATAATCGGCCAGAAGCTTATAGATTTGATTGATATTCAACTTGTTTCCGCAATAGAAAATACTTTATCCGGAACCGTAGGTCATTATGAAGGCGACTTCGTTTCCTCAACATCAGGCAAGATCACTCCAATAAGGGTGAACTTTGCTCCAATCATACTGGATGACGGTGTAATCAGCGGGGGATTCGGCATATTTGAGGATATCACAGAAAGAAAACAGATTGAAAGAATATTTTTTCACGATATAATTAATACGGCCGGTAACCTCGTAAATCTTGTTGAGATGTTCAATGATGAGGAAATTGAGCCTTACGAACAGCAGAAGCTGGTAAAATTATTCGGGGAAATTTCAAAACGTATTATAGATGAAATAAATACTCACCGGCATCTGGTTACATCGGAGAAAAGTAAAATTCGGCTCAATGTAAGAAAAATTAAGTCTCTGGATTTTCTGATCAAGATAGTTGATACTCATAATCAAACAGATCTTTTTGATTCTCACCATATCGCCATATCAAATGACAGTGAAAATGTTGTATTTGACTGTGATGAGACTTTACTCGGAAGAGTTCTGGGCAATATGATAAAAAATGCAATTGAGGCCTCTGATCCGGGAGAGACTATATTGCTTACAAGTAAAATCAGCAATGGGATGGTAAATTATTCCGTTCATAATTCATCATATATTCCAAGCGATATTCAATCGCAGCTGTTTAACCGTTCGGTCTCAACAAAAGGCGCCGGCAGAGGGCTAGGATTATATAGCATGAAGTATTTGACTGAGAATTATCTTAAAGGAAAGATCTCATTCACATCCTCAAAAACAAAGGGAACAACCTTCACCGTTGCATACCCGCTTCAAAAGGATTGATTAATTTATTTTTTGAACTGCCGACTTAATCCTCTTTAATACTTCATCTTTTCCCAAGAGCAAGACAATATCGAATACACCCGGACCCGTGCTCATTCCGGAGACTGCAAGACGCAGCGGGTGAATCAACTTTCCTTTACCGGCATTTAATTCTTCCGCAACTTTTGCCAGCGCATTCTCAAAATCGTCTTTGCTGGGATTTACTAATTTTTCAAACTCATCATGCAGTTTAAGTAACATCGCGGGTGTTTCAGCTTTCCAGTTTTTTTGAACTGCCGCTTCATCATAATTATTCGGAGCCTCAAAAAAGTAGGGTGATTTCTCAAGATAGTCTTTCACAAAAGAGACGCGTTCTTTCATGGCGGTGATAACTTCAAGCAGATAAGAATCCGAATAGTTCTGATTTGAGAATTTAGAATTGAGAATTTCCTCTTTTAAAAGCGCGAGAAGTTCTGTATCCTGCATTTTGCGGAGATGCTCGGCGTTGAGCCAGTTTAATTTTTCAAGATCGAAGACCGCTCCCGATTTATTTACTCTCTCCAGCGAAAAACTTTCGACCAGTTCATTCATATAGTAGAATTCTTTATCATCGCCGGCATTCCAACCGAGAAGGGCAACGAAATTTACAAGCGCTTCTTTCAGAAATCCTTTGTCGCGGTAATCCTCTACGGCAACATCACCCTGACGTTTGCTTAATTTAGATCTGTCAGGATTTAACAGAAGGGGAAGATGCGCAAATAATGGTCTCTTCCAGTTAAACGAATCGTATAAAAGAACATGTTTGGGTGTAGATGAGAGCCATTCTTCTCCTCGAATCACATGGCTTATTTCCATCAGATGATCATCAACAACATTGGCAAGATGATAAGTTGGAAAACCGTCGCTCTTGATAAGAATCTGATCATCAATATTGTTGCTCTCAAACTCTACACGCCCTCTAACAATATCATCAAAAATAATTCTTTTATTCGGCTTAACATTTAAACGAATCACGAACGGGATATCCGCACCGAAATTATGCTCTATTTCATTTTTACTTATTGCGAGGCAATGCTTATCATATTTGGCCTGCGGGAGCTTCTGTCTTTGCTGTTCTTCTTTGAGTTCATTGAGCCGTTCAGGCGTGCAAAAACAATAATAAGCGTCTCCTGTTGATATTAGTTCTTTTACATGATCCTGATAGATATCGAGACGCTGGGACTGCATATAAGGCCCGTACTGCCCTCCGGCGTCAGGTCCCTCGTCATAATCGAGTCCGCACCATTTAAGGGCTTTAATCAGATTTTCAACCGCTCCTTCAACAAAGCGGTTACGGTCTGTATCTTCTATCCTGAGAATAAACTTTCCGTTAGCTTTACGGGCAAAAAGATAGTTATATAATGCCGTCCGCAATCCTCCCACATGAAGATAACCGGTAGGACTCGGAGCAAAACGTACACGCACACTTTCCAATAATACTCCTGAAGTAATTATTTATTGGCCGAAATATAAAAAAAAAGTCCCGGCTCAACGGGACTTTTTTTATTTAAAACAATTTGCAGAATCAACTTAGTGTATTTGTGTAGTACTTAACCTTTTCTATAAATTCCTTGGAGTCTATCGGTTTGGGAATATAATCAGTAGCACCGGATTCGAGACATTTTTCTCTATCGCCCTTCATTGCGAATGCTGTTAGCGCAATAACAGGCGTATTTTTGTACTCAGGCATTTCCCTTATCTTCTCGGTAGCCTCAAATCCGTTCATGATTGGCATCTGCATATCCATCAATATAAGGTCGAAGGTTTCCTGTTGAGCCATTTTTACGGCATCCTCGCCGTTCTCAACCACTACAATATTTTCAAAATTATTTTTCTTTAATAGACGCGTCACTATAATTTGAGAATGCTTATAATCTTCTGCAAGAAGGATTTTTAACACATTATCTTTTGCTATTACTTCTTCCTGAGGCGGGGGAGTCTCATACCTGTTGATCATCAGGTTAATCGTATCGGCAAGATCCTCTATATTTGTAGAACGCTTATCCAGCAGTTCCTCAAATAATCCCTCAATCTTATGCAGGTCCTCTTTATAATTCTCTTTGCCCGTATAAATTATGATTGGAAGATTGGCAAATTTTTTCTCGGATTTAATCAATTTGATCAATTCGAAACCGTTAGGAGCGGGCATATCCAGATCAACTATTGCAAGATCTATATCTTTGCCCATAATCAAATTCATGACGTTTGCCGATACATTCTCCGCCACGGCTATAAAACCGGCACTTTCTATTGCCTGCTTAACAAGATTGAGAGTTGGAAGATCATCATCGACACATAAAACATTTGAATTCTTTCTTAGTTTGTAATTAGTTAATACTTCTACAAGATAATTATAATTGATAGGTTTAATAAAATACTCCACTGCCCCCATCATAAACGCTTTCTGCTGTTCGGGCTCAACAGAACATACAATTACAGGAGTATTTTTCACATTAGGATGTTCGTGAATTTTCTTTAACAGTTCAAGTCCGTTAAGATTAGGCAGCTCAATATCCAGAATGATGGCCAAGAGCTTTTCATTGTTGATAAGTGCAAAGGCCTGTTCTTCCGTACTTACAATGATCGGATCGTATCCCCATTTGGTAAGATAATTATTCAACAATTTAGAAGTCGCATAATCATCTTCAATTACGAGAACACGATTCTTTGTAGTTGGTTTAGGTAATTGCGAGATACTGTTTTCAAGAGTAGACATCATTTCTCCGATAATGGTGAATGTAAAAGAGTTGCCTTTTCCGGCAGTGCTTGAAGCGGATATTTCACCCCCTAAATAATTCACATACTTTTTAACAATAGTAAGATTAAGTCCATTCATCGATGAACTCTTAAACTCCTCAAGTTTGGAAAGCGTGAACGGATCAAACATCCTATCGACTGTATTACTGTCAAGAGCTTTACCGCTATCAGTGATTAGAAATCTTATCATTCTGTCTGCTGTAACAGAAACAGTAATAACAATTTCCCCCTTTAACGTAAGTGTAGTTGAAACGAATAAAAGACTGGTTAGTATATACCTGAGTTTCTGATCATCGACCGTAACAGGATCTTTCAGTTTATCATCTACATTAACTTTAAATTCTATTTGGCGGCTCGCAAATGTGCCTTTAAAGATTTCCACAATACTTTTGATAAAAGCATTAAGATCTGTTTTTAAAATATTTTTAGTGATTGTGTTCAATTCGATTTTCGACAGCTCACTTAAATCATTCATATTCAGAAGAATGTTCTGGGCGCTTTTCTTTATGCTGCTAAGGTATTGGGACTGTGATGACGAGGAATTTTCATTGGAGAACAACGACGTATTATTGATAATGGAATTTGCCGCTGACATTAGTTCATCAGTAGTTGTAGAAATAATTTTTGATAATGAGTTCTCTTCTGTGCGGATTCTGTTCCGGTTAATAATCCAGCTGTTTAATACAGTGTTAATAATCCTGAACACTTTAAGAGTAGATGCCTTATCCTCTTCACTATAACTATTTTTCTGGGCAATTTTTGCCATCAACTGAGAACCGTCGGAAATCTGAAGGAGTATGCATGATTCAAAAATATTATTATCGGAAACCTGTACTCCGCATGATGGATCGATGTTGAGTACTAAATTTTGAGAATTGGAAATTAGAGGACATGATTTGCAGTGGAAGGAAGAGCCTTTATAATAAACTTTTTTAGCCCCGGGCGACTTGCCAATTACCTCGAGGGACCCTTTTTCATCAACCTTGAATAGTACGACGGTCTTGAGATCAAATTCCTTATAGAGGAAATTGCAGATTTCCTCCGGAAGAAATTCGTCACCGCGCAAAGCGTAGTCAGACAGTTCGCTTAGCCGGTTTACTAATTCAACATTTCCGCCCGTCAATTTGATTCTCGATTATTATAAGTGTAATTAAATTTAGCCTGAAAATAACTATTTTAATTTACAGTTGAAACCCGCATGGTCACAATTGAATTTTCAGACCTTCTGTTAATATTCAAATCATAAATTGTCTATAAAGTAATTTGTGATTTTAGTGTAAAGATGCAATGCGTCTTTTCCCCCTACACCATGGCCCTGGCCTATATAAGGATAGTAATCAAGCGGCCTGTTCAGTTCAGAACATCTCTTCGCAAATGAGAGCGTATTCTGCCAGACCACGGTTGGATCGCTGGTGCCGTGTACTAAAAGTAGTTTGCCCTTTAAATTTTCTGCGTAATTGAGAAGACTGGACTCTTTATATCCCTCCGGATTTGCCTCAGGTGTGTCCATGTAACGTTCACCATACATAACCTCGTAAAATTTCCAGTCCAATACTGCACCACCGCATGCGCCGATTTTAAATGTATTATTTGTTCTCACCATTAGTGAAGTCGTCATAAATCCGCCGTAACTCCATCCGTAAACACCAAATCTATCGGCATCCACATAGGGGAGTGATTTTAAATAATTTACACCGGCAAGCTGATCTTTAATTTCAACTGTTCCTAAACGCCGGAAAGTTGCCTGCTCAAATTCCAATCCGCGATTTGCAGAACCTCTGTTATCGAGAGAAAAAACGATATAGCCCTTCTGAGCCATCATATAGAACCAGTTGAAATACTTGCCGGATCCGAAAGCATTAGTCACTTCCTGGGCATGCGGACCTCCGTAAACGTAAAATATAACCGGATATTTTTTTGAAGCATCAAAATCCGGAGGTGTTATTATTCTGCAGAATAATTCAACGCCCTCATCATTTCTTATACTGAATATTTTCGTCGCGCCTATCTTATAATCCTTAAGCGGATTTTCTGAAGTCAGCAGATTTCTTATTACCACTCCCTTTTTATCTATAAGATTTATAACTCGCGGCGAAGATGAATTGGTGTAAGAATCTATAAAATAATTGGATGAACTGTTCGAAAGAACATTATGTACTCCGGGCTCGGCAGTTAGTCTCTCCATTTTACCGTTTTCAATATTTACGCGGTAATAATGTCTTTCAAGAGGCGTTTCTTTCGTTGAATTAATAAAAACATATTTACCTGACGTATCAAAACTGTTTAGTTTAATCACAACCCATTTGCCGTCAGTAATCTGCCGCTGAATGTTCCCGTCCGTATCGTAAAGATAAAGATGGTTATAACCGTTCCTCTGCGACTGCCATATAAATTTATCGTTCGAATTCGGAAGGAATTTTAGAGGATTTTGTGGTTCAACATACTTTTCATTTCTTTCTTCAAAAAGAATTTTAACAACATCGCCTGTTGAAACATCATATTTTTTTAACTGCATATGATTCTGATCCCGGTTAAGATGGGCAATGAAAAAATTCTTCTCATCAGGCGACCACGTTAAAGATGTTAAATACTGATCAAGCGGCTCCCCGGTTTTTAACCATAGAGTATTTCCGCTGATGATATTATATATCCCTATGGTAACATGATGACTGGTCTGACCTGCCATAGGGTATTTAATATTGTTTACACGCGCAGGTGTAGTTGTAAGATCCACCACTGGATAATCGGTTACCATACTCTGGTCCATCCGATAAAAAGCAATATAATTGCTATTCGGGGACCAGAAGATCCCGCCATTAATTCCGAATTCATTGCGGTGAACTGATTGGCCATTTATGATATCCGTGTTCTTATCAGCTGTAATTTGGACATTTTTCTTCTCGCTTAGACTGACATATAAATTATTATCGATTGTATAAGCAATAAATTTAGAATTCGGCGAAATTTCTATGTTCTGAGCGTTTTCGGGGATAGAATTCAGTTTAAGCAGCTTCTTATATTTTAGATTAAATGAATAATAATTAAGCCCGCTCCAAAAATTATATTCATCTGCCGAAGTCCAGCTGATAGCAGGGAACGAATTAAATGATTTTTCACCCTGTTTTACTATAAAAGAATTCAATTCTGCGACTTTGAAGAGTGTATCCACTTTTGGGCTTTTTTCAGAGGAAGCAAGCAATGCGGATTTTTCTCCGGCTCCGTCTATCCAAGCAAAACTATTGGTGTTTGGTATAAAATTTAATTGCCTCAGATTCGAGGGAGCTAATCTAAAACCGCTGACGACATCTTCAACAGTAAGTAACTTATCCTGAGATATTATTTGTGAGGTGTAAATAAAAAGGATGAGTAAAAGGAATCTAATATTTTTCATTAAAGGATCTCCGTGAAATATTTGATCTGATCGGATTTAAAATAAAAAAGGGGCATCTGGAAGCCCCTTGGTCATAATAAATAATTTATTTTTTAGAATTGTCACTGGAAGGCATGGCCCTATTTACCAGTATATTATCAATCAACTTGTATTCTTTGGCTTCTTCGGATGTAAGATAATAATCCCTGTCACAGTCTTTTGCTATCTGTTCATAGGTCTTGCCGGTATGCTCTACGAGTATATTATACAGCGCTGCTCTTGTCTTTATCATTTCCTTCGCGTGAATTTCTATATCTGTGGTCTGGCCCTGTAATCCGCCTACCCACGGCTGATGAATCATTATTTTGGAATTAGGTAGTGATGATCTTTTACCGGCTTCCCCTCCTGCAAGCAGAACTGCTCCCATGCTCGCGGCCAGACCAACACAGATGGTTGAAACTTTTGATTTAATGTATTTCATAGTATCGTAAATGGCCAGACCTGCAGAAACACTTCCGCCAGGAGAATTTATATAAAGATATATGTCTTTTTCGGCATCTTCTGCTTCAAGAAAAAGAAGCTGGGCAATGGTAAGGCTTGCAACATGGTCGTCAATCGCAGTTCCAAGAAAAATAATCCGTTCTCTAAGTAAACGTGAAAAAATATCCATGCCCCGTTCGCCGCGTCCGGTTTGTTCAATTACATAGGGAACAAGCTGATTATAGATTTCAAATTTTTTATTCAGCTGGGCTTCTGTGTAAATGCTATTCTTCATTCGATTTTTCCTTTTTCTCTTTAATTTTATCCTCGGCATTAACTTCTTTAATTATTGCGTTTTCCTTAAGAAATTTAATTACCTTTTCTTCGAGAAGCATCTCAGTACGGTTCGTGTCTTTATAATATTTTACAAGTTTGGCAACGGAAATTCCTGTGCTTTCGGCTTCCGTTTTGGCAAGTTCTTCAAGTTCATTTTCTCCTACCGTAATGTTTTCTGTTGCAGCAAGATTCTCAAGAATTATCTGCCACTTCGCATTCCATACCGCTCTTGGTTTGTAGTACTCTGAAACCGCCGCCTCATCAAAATCCTTCGACTTATATCGTTTTGCGTTTTCTTTTTCCAATTCGACCATTCTGCGATGTACGGAAGAGACGTATCCCGGAGGGGGACTGAATTCGTTATTTTTAACTATTTCTCCAAGAAGATTATTGGTAAGAATTTCCTCGGATTGTTTTGTGTAATATTCTTCAATATTACTCTTAAGGAAGGAATGAAGTTCTTCCGGGGAACCGGCTTTATCTTTCGTGATTTTTTTAATAAGCTCTTCGGTGAGTTCAGGTTTAACCAATTTTTCAATTTTTGTAATCTCGGCTGTATATGTAAATTCCTCTTTATGAAGCTCCTCGCCATGATAATGCTCATCCACAAAAGTGAATTTAAATGATTCACCTGTTTTCTTTCCCTTTGCATTTTCTTTGATTTGAAGATTTACTTTTTCATCAGTCAGATCAATGAGAATATTATCGCTTCTGGATCCAACCATCGGTAATCCTTCCGGGTCAATCCTCTGTAGATTAACTGTGATTCTGTAATTGGTATCTTCTGCGACTTCCGCAATTTCATAAGTGAAAAAAGGTTTAACTAAAAAATCGATTTCTCTTTGCACCTCTTCATCTTTGACGACGAATGCAGGCTTTTCAACCTCGAGTCCCTTATAATTCTTAAGGTCTAATACCGGTTTAATTTCATATTTCACTTTGAAAAAGAGTTTTGTGCCCGGTTGAAAATCGATATCGGTCATCTGCGGTGTACTAATGGGTTTCAGTCCCTCCTGATCAACCGCATCCCAGAATTTCTTATTGGCTATTCTTTCGCTTGCCTTAAATTCTATAGCTTCACCATAAAGTTTTTTTATCATTCCCATCGGGGCTTTTCCTTTCCTAAAGCCATCAATAGTAATGGTTTTACTCTCGTCTTTGTATGCTTTTTCAATTTCGGGAAGAATTTCTTCATAGGTTAGAGTTACCTCAACTTCTTGTTGAGATTCAGCAAGGGAATTTACTTTGATATCCAAAAAAACCTCTTTGATATTGTGTTTAACTTGTTTTGTGCGAGACGGGGGACTCGAACCCCCACACCTCTCGATACTAGATCCTAAGTCTAGCGCGTCTGCCAATTCCGCCAGTCTCGCATTGATCTTTAATGGGCGTGCAAAATTAGTTAAATGCTTAGAAATATCAAAGAAATGTAGACTCATCGGTTTACTAAATAATTTAAAAAAAAAGAAAAAGGGAATTTCTTATATTGAAATCCTAAATAAATCGTTGATTATGGAAAATCTGATCGGGAAAATAATTGATAATTATAAAATCGTTTCTGTCCTTGGTAAAGGCGGGATGGGAATAGTTTATAAAGCGTATGACACAAAATTAGACAGATATATCGCCATCAAAATGCTTAATCCTCCGGTTGGCGGAGATCAAGACCGATTTATTGAGCGCTTCAAGCGCGAAGCTAAAAATCAGGCCAAGCTTTCCCATCCTAATATTGTAGCAGTTTACGGCTTTATTGAATACTCTAATCTTCTTGGTATTGTAATGGAGTATGTGGAGGGTGAGAGTCTCGAAAAGGTAATAGAAAGGCAGGGGAGATTTAATCTGTACGATGTTATCTATATTATCAAACAACTGCTGCTTGGAATCGGTTATGCACACTCCAAAGGATTTGTACACCGTGATATAAAGCCTTCGAATATTATTCTGAACAAAGAGGGAATTACCAAAGTAATGGATTTTGGCATTTCCAAATCTGTTATTGATAACGGAATGACAAAAACCGGCTCAAAAATAGGTACAGTCTATTATATGAGTCCGGAACAGATCAAAAGTGAAGAAGTAACAAATAGGAGCGATATATACTCGATCGGCTGTACCGCGTACGAAATGATCATTGGTGATCCTCCCTTCGAATTCCCCAGTGAATATGAGGTTATGGACGCGCATCTTAAGAAAAGTCCTCCCAAAATTACAGACAGAATGAGCGGTGTTCCTGAAAAAATTGATAAAATATTTATGAAGGCAATGGAAAAAAATCCATTGAACCGCTATGCCTCCTGCGAAGAAATGTATACCGATGTGCAGGATCTTGATATTCAGGTTGCAAAACTTACGAGCTACTTCAGGCGTACAGAACCCAGGTCAAAGCGGTATAAAATATTTGCGGTATCATCGTATATAATCTTTGCTCTTGTAATGATTGCGCTTTCATACTTTGTCTATACTCAGGTTAACAAACTCGTCTCCTCGAATCAAATAGAGAAGTTCAAAAAATATAGTATACAGCAGCTCTTTGCTTCAGAGGATACAAAGAATAAATTTAATGAAATAACAAAGATTGAAAGCGGTATTTCGCTGAATTTAAGTTCAATTTTTGTTCTCAATGAAAAATTTACTGCAGCTGTTGGTGATTCCGGAGCAGTTCTTGTAACTTCCGATGACGGCAAGACCTGGAATCATAGATCGATTGGTAAAACAGTCTCATTAACTGATCTTTATGTATTTCAAAGCGGAAAATCATTCGTAGTTGGAGACTCATCGTCACTTTATTATAGTTTTAATTTTCTGGATTCTCTAACTTTGCTCCCGATTGGCAGCGGATATACGTTATTCAAGATAAAATTCATCGATCAAACTACCGGTTTCATAACTGGTAATAAAGGACTAATATTAAAAACAATTAATGGTGGCATGAACTGGTATAAGGTTAAAACAAGCAGCACTGAAATAATATTTGACGTTGCATTTTTTAGCTCCAAAAGCGGTTTCGCTGTCGGTTGGAATGGTAACCTGCTTACTACCACCAACGGTGGAGAAACATGGTCTAAATATGGTGAAACATTGACGGATAACTACTTGAAATCAATAGATTTGAACAAGGAAGGTTATGGATTAATTGTAGGTGGTGATGGGACTGTATTACGTTCCACAGATTATGGTAGCACATGGGAAAAGATGAGATTAGATGCCACCGGGGGTTTTCAGAAAGTCAAATTTTTATCCGAAAATACATCAATTATAATTGGAAACCGTGGAATTATACTGATATCTAAAGATAGGGGCGCTACGTGGAATCTGGTTGACTCGCGATTCTATTCCAATATGAACGGGATTTCTGTTAGCCCCTACGGGCAAGTCTATATTTCCGGTGTAAATGGTTTAATAGTAAAAATTCAGTAGGAGCGATCGTGGATAAGTTTGTTATTAATGGCGGAAAAAAATTAAAAGGAAGAGTTGCCGTAAGCGGAGCAAAGAACTCTGCCCTTGTTCTTATGCCTGCTACATTATTGAATACCGGTAAAAACACAATCTTTAATACTCCAGAAGTTAGTGATATATTTACAATGATAACTCTTCTGGAACAATTGGGTGTAAAATCAAAATTCCACAATCATGAACTCGAATTGGATACCTCGAGTATTACCAGTCAAATAGCTCCATACGAACATGTTAAAAAGATGCGTGCCTCTGTATACGTGCTTGGTCCGTTGTTAGCCCGATTTGGATTTGCGAAAGTTTCCTTGCCCGGGGGTTGTGCCTGGGGGCCAAGACCGATCAATCTGCATCTAGAAGCAATGAAAAAAATGGGAGCTGCTATTGAGCTTGAAGAAGGATATATAATCGCTAAAGCAGAACGTCTTAATGGTGCCCGAATTCATTTTGATATATCCTCAGTAGGGGCAACAGGAAATGCGATGATGGCTGCTTCTCTCGCGAAAGGAACGACAATAATAACGAACGCAGCCGTTGAACCCGAAATTACGCTGCTTGCCGAAAACTTGATGAAAATGGGAGCAAAAATAAGCGGCTCAGGAACAACCAGTATAGAAATCGAGGGAGTTGATTCCCTGAGTGCTTCATCTGTTCATAATAATTCGGATAGAATTGAAGCCGGTACACTTCTCACTGCAGCCGCAATCACAAAAAGTAAGATCCAGCTTGAATATCGCGAGCACGGGAATATAGAATCTGAACTTTTTAAATTAGAGGAAAGTGGGGTTAAGATACTATTAAAAGATAATATAATTGAAATAGATGCCATTAATTCTAGGATTAAAAATATTGATGTAACCGCTTCAATCTATCCCGGTTTTCCGACTGATATGCAAGCCCAGTGGACCGCGTATATGTCAATTGCTGATGGAACTTCTACAATAACAGATTCAATCTATCACGACCGTTTCAGTCATATACCGGAATTGAACCGCTTGGGAGCAAATATTGAAGTTATTAATAACAGCGCCGTTGTCAAAGGGGTAAAGGAATTGAAGGGAGCAAAAGTTATGTCCACAGATCTTCGGGCAAGTGCTTCACTTGTGCTGGCCGGTTTGGCAGCATCCGGCACAACTGAGGTTCTTCGTATTTACCATATTGACAGAGGTTATCAGAGAATCGATGAAAAATTAGTTTCTCTCGGTGCCGATATCCAAAGAGTAGCAACATCGGAATATTAAATTGAAATTCATTTATAATTTATCCTCCCGATCTGTTTTATATATAGTAATACTTGCATCTCTGATATCGATAAATCTTTTTCTTACATCTCTGCCTTTAACCAATACACTTGGATACGAATTTGCTGCCCTTAATGGGATATTACTATTTCTTGTAGGCGGAATTTTGATCTGTGTCCGCAAGAATGAGATAGATTCCAAAAGCCTAAATCATTTATATGTAAAATATAGATACTTTCTAACTGCGACTGTTTTCGTACCCTTTCTAATAGGTTTGGGATCAAGCATTATAGTTTCAAAATGTCCTATTTTTGACGGTTTACTGTTTTACATGATTATTTCTATTCCTTCTTTCATTTTTGGTATGGCGACCGGCTATTTTTCAGTAATTATTTTACGGAAATACGCGTTTCTTATTTTTTTATTTTTCTTTCTCCTTTGTTTGTCTGCTCCTCTCCTCGAATTTTATCTGAATCCTCAGATTTTTTTCTATAACCCGGTTTTTGGTTATTATCCGGGAACAATCTATGATGAGGATCTGTCTCCCGACCATATATTGATAGCCTATAGAATTTTCAATTTAGCTTTCTTTATTTACTTAGTATATATTTCTCAGAAAATCTATGATAAAGGGTTGAGAATAAAGGCGTTAGTATTGCTTTCATTATTCATTACAATAGCCCTTTTTTCATTCTTTAAACCGGCTCTGAATTTTGCGTCAAATAAAAATAAACTTGACAAATCACTTCCAAAAACATTAAATACAAATTCATTTACAATACATTTTCCTGAAGATTTTAGCAATAGTGAAATTGAGCACTCCGGTCTTTTACACGAGTACTACTTGGCTCAGATAAATGACTTTCTTAATATAAAATTTAAAGGAAAAATTGATTCGTACGTATTTAAGAATCGGGAGCAGAAAAGAATGCTCCTCGGAGCAGGTAACGCTGATATTGCCAAACCATGGCTTAACCAAATCTATCTTAACGGTTCAGATTATGCAGTGACATTGAAACATGAGCTGGCTCATATCATTGGGAATAAATTTGGTACAACTCCGTTCAAGGCGGCTGACAATCTCAACCCTTCAATGATCGAAGGATTTGCAATGGCTGTCGAGAATAACTTTCAGGGTTATCCGGTTCATTATATGGCCAAACTTGCAGATTCAGCAGGTTATAAATTCCCGGTAGAAAAATTATTCGCAGGTTTTAATTTTTTTTCAAAAACTTCCAGTATCTCATACATTTATAGCGGTTCTTTTATAAAATATCTGGCAGATACATACGGTGTCGAGAAAATCAAAAGAATTTATGGAAACACGGATTTTCCCCTGATTTATGGAAAAGATATAACCGCTCTTAGTGTAGAGTACGCTGATTTTCTAAAGGAATACTCAATTAAGTACAATGTTTCTAAGGCCCAGCTCTTTTTCGGAGGCAGTACAATTTTCAAAAAATTCTGTCCGCGGGTAGCTGCATCAGAGACTAAAAAAGCCTCGATCATGCTATCCAAATCAAAAACCATTGAAGCATTACAGCTATTCAAAAAAGTTTATAATTATTCCGGGTCAGCGCAGTCCCTTATAGGAATAATTAACTGCCTTTACAAAGAAAAGAAATATTCAGTAGCAGAAAAGCAATTAGTTGCAGAATTACCTAATTTTAGAACAAGTCCATATTTATTTTATCTTGAGCTTCTTTATGGGGAACTGCTGGCTCGAACGGGAAGTTCAGGTTCCGTCCTGACTGTATACGACTCTCTTTTGGTTCAAAATCCTGACATTGTTTATACAAATGAAGTGCTTTTACGAAAAGAAATAGTTTCGGAGGGAATTGATTCACTGAAAACATATTTCGATGAAAACGAAACTATGAAGTTCAAAAAATTGTTAGAGATTAATAAGAATGGGATCAAATATTTCTCAATTCCATTGCTGTTGCAGCTTTCTGAGAAGACCGAGTATAATTCAAAAGAATTATTGGATTGGCTAAAAAATAAAATTTCAGTAACCGATCCTGTCTCAGCGCATGCTGCTCTTAAAATTTCACAGTTCGCACTTCATCATTCAGAATTGAAACTGGCCCAGTATTTTGCTACGCTTGCCCTTTCTGTGAATAATGATATAAATGATTATCACAGATATGTTGAAAATCTTAGAATGGTCAATTGGTTTGTAAATAATGAAAAGGATATTAAAAATACATTTAATTGACTATGATGGACTTTAAATCTCTATTAAATAAATATGATTTTATTAATAAAGCGTCTTTGCTCGCAAAATCGAGGAATGAAAAGTTATACCTTATCGGCGGTTTTGTACGGGATATTTTTCTCGAACGTGACCGGACCGAAATGGATTTTCTGATAATAGGAGACGGGCCGGAATATGCCGGACAGCTTTCTGCCTTACTAGGTGTAAAGGAAATTTCGATCTTTAAGAATTTTGGTACAGCTCATTTTAATTATAAGAATTTAGCTTTGGAATTTGTAGGAGCCAGGAAAGAATCTTATTCACCCGGCAGCCGAAATCCGAAAGTAGAAATTGGTACCCTTGATGATGATATTAATCGCCGTGATTTCACAATGAATACACTTGCCGTTTCCTTAAATGAGAATGATTTTGGAACTTTAATTGATAAATTCAACGGTTTAGTGGATATAGAGCAAAAAATTATCCGAACACCATTGGATCCCCAAAGAACATTTGATGATGACCCTCTCAGGATAATGCGGGCATTCCGTTTTGCTTCTCAGCTCAATTTTCAATTGGACATATCATTAATTGAAGCTGCAGGATCTATGGCAGACCGTCTGGCAATCGTTTCTCAGGAAAGAATAACAGATGAATTCATGAAGATCCTCGCGTCGCCAAAACCTTCTGTCGGTTTAATTCAGCTATTTGAATGCGGCGTTATGAAAGTTGTTTTTCCGGAGATTCATAATCTTGCCGGGGTTGATCAGAGGCAAGACTATCATCATAAAGATGTTTTTTATCATACCTGTATTGTGGTTGATAATATTTCGGGAGTAACTGATAATGTGTGGCTTCGTTTTGCTGCTCTTGTACATGATATCGCCAAACCGCACACAAAAAGATTCATAGATGGAACAGGATGGACATTTCACGGCCATGAGGAATTGGGCGCACGTCTTATGAAAAAAATATTTATGCGTATGAAATTGCCCCTGACCAAACTTGAGTACATTGAAAAATTAATAAGACTGCATTTGCGTCCCATAGCACTGGTCGATGAGGAAGTTACGGATTCTGCTATCCGGCGATTGATTGTCGCTGCTGATGAGGATCTTGATGATTTGATAACACTTTGCCGTGCTGATATTACAAGTAAAAATCCGTCTAAGGTCTCAAGATATCTTGAGAATTATGAAATAGTGATGGGGAAGGTAAAAGATGTCAGGGAAAGGGATCAACTTCGCGCATTTCAGTCGCCGGTTCGCGGGGAAGAGATAATGTCCATTTGCAATATACAGCCTTCAAGATTGGTGGGTGAAATTAAATCTGCAATTGAGGAGGCAATTCTTGACGGGAAAATCGGCAATAATTACGAAGAAGCTCTCGATTACCTGATGAAAATTAAAGATGAGTTTCTTCTGAAGGCTTAACTTCACTTAATATTGAACAAATTGTAACTTTTACCCTGTACATAACGTCTTAATAAACATAAAATCAAAATTGTTCTCAAAAGGAGAGAGGGATGAAACGTATTTTAATATTACTTTTGGTGCTTATTATTACCGCGCCCACTATTGCACAAAAGAAACTGACACTTGAAGAGTCAATCTCTATCGCGCTTCAGAAAAATTCCATGCTTATCAAATCAAAAAACAATCTGACAATAAGTGAATCCATTTTGAAAAATACCTATGGAGAATTAGTGCCGAGTATAGGTGCTTCGATGGGTTGGGGATGGAACAGAGTTGATGATAAGGGTGGCCAGCAGGTATTTTACGGTGGAATTCCTCTAACAACTACCGCCTCAACTACTGAAAACAGAAGCTACAGCGTTGGCGTGGGAGGAAGTGTTACTTTATTCAACGGCCTGGCAAATTATGCTTCAATTGCGCGTAGCAAGAATAATCTTGAAGCTAATGAATACGATATAGCAAAGCTGAAACAAAATATCGTATTCACTGCAACAGATTATTTTTACATTGTACTGAATGCTCAGGAATTGATGGCAGTCCGAGATGAAAATGTAAAGTACTTCAGGAAGCTGTATGAGACCGTTCAGGAAAGAAACCGGCTTGGATCCGTAACTCTTGCAGATGTATATTCTTCTCAGGTTCAACTGGGAAACGCAGAACTTCTGATGATCCAGACGCAAAATATATATGAATCTTCCAAGGCGGCTCTTCTTAATTATCTTGCATTAAATGTTCTTGAAGAGTATGAATTGGTTGATCCGTTCTCCGCTTACAAAATTGTGGAAACCGACTCGTACATGAAAAGTTTTGAAGATATACAGACAATGGTCAATATCGCCCTTGAAAAACGCTTTGATTATAAAAGTCAGCAGTTATCTCTAAACTCCGCTATGAACGGTGTAACTATAGCTAAGAGCGGAATTTATCCATCTCTGAACGGCAATTACTCATATGGAACCAGCGCTATTACAACAGGCGATTTATTTAATAGAAAAGTTTTTAATGTGAGTCTTTCTCTCAGCATTCCTATCTTTTCTAATTTCAGCACTGAATCCAGAATTCAGTCGGCGGAAGTTGGCGTTTTAAATGCCAGGGAAGATTTATCATCTTTAGAAAGACAGATTAAAATTGAAATCAAACAGACATATTTGGATTTAGTGGCAGCTAAAAAAAGTCTTGATGTTGCTTCTAAAAATGTAATCGCGGCCGAAGAAACAAGGAAAATAAACCAGGAGAGATATAACCTCGGTTCGGCAACTTTGCTGGATGTACTTCAGGCAAGCAGGGATTTTACCGATGCGCAGCGAAATAAAATTAATGCAGTATATGATTTTTATCGCCAGCATGATAAGCTCAACAATGCAATCGGCAGACTGGAATTTTCAAAATTTGAATAAATTATATTAAGGAGTTAATTACAATGGCTAATGGTAAAAAATCAAAAAAGAAACTTTTTATCTTTGGAGGATTAGGGCTTCTTTTAGTTGTAGTGCTGGTACTCGTGATTGTAAGCGGCAATAAAGAAGAAGTTATTGTCGTACAAACCGAAAAAGTCGAAAAGAGAAATGTCACACAGGTTGTTTCAGCGACAGGTAAAATTAATCCCGTCTATCAAGTTAAAATTAGCGCCGAAGCTACAGGTGAAATAGTTGAACTTGCTGTGAGAGAGGGCGATGTTGTAAGAAAAGGGCAGCTTCTTCTTAGAATAAAACCTGATAATTATGAAGCTCAGAAAAATCAGGCCGAAGCCAGATTAGCTCAATCCAAATCAACGCTTTCATCAACTAAAGCCCAGCTGGATAAGGTGGAATCCGATTACAAACGGGTTCAGGAACTTGCTCAGAAGAAATTGGCCAGTGATGCGGAACTTGAAAATTCAAAGTCAATTTATCTCCAAACCCTTGGTAGCTATGAGTCTAATAAATCCGGTGTTTTGCAGGCAGAAGCTTCCTTAAAAGATGCCGTTACAAATCTTAACAAAACTATCGTTTATGCTCCTATGAACGGAACGGTCAGCAAACGGAACATCGATTTAAGTGAACGAGTGCTGGGAAGCGGATTTAGTCCCGGAACAGAAATGCTCACAGTGGCAGACTTAAGCAAGATGGAAGCAACTGTGAACGTAGATGAGAATGATGTTGTATTGATTACCGTCGGTGATACAGCCTCTGTTCATGTGGATGCTTTCGCAGATAAAACCTTTAAAGGTATAGTTACACAGATAGGAAACAGCGCAGTTACCAGAGGACTGGGAACACAGGACGAAGTTGTTAATTTCGAAGTAAAAATTTTAATCGTTGATGCCGGCGATAAGATCCGTCCGGGTATGTCTTGCGATGCTGACATAGAAACTGAGAAAAAGTTTAATGTTCTTACGGTTCCAATACAGAGTGTTACTGCCCGCGTGGATAAAGAATTGCCACAAGATTCTAAAGGCGAAGAACAGGCTGAAACGAAAGTTAAAAAAGAGAAAAGCAATAAGCCCAAAGAGGTAGTTTTTATAAATGAAAATAATAAAGCAAAGATGGTCGAAGTAAAAACCGGTATTAGTGATGATACATATATAGAAATATTATCTGGTCTGAACGGAGAAGAAAATGTAGTTAACGGACCATATCGTGCAATCTCAAAAGAACTGGAGGATGGATCAAAAATTTCAGTTCAATCTAAGCGCAGGGGCTCGGATAACGAGAAAAAGTAATTCAACTAAGAACGGAACAAAAATGAATATTATTAATATTGAACACATTGCAAAAATTTATCAGGTTGGAAGCGAAGAAGTGCATGCTTTGGCCGATGTCTCGCTGAAAATAAACAAAAACGAATATATATCAATCATGGGTCCATCCGGCTCCGGCAAATCAACTCTTATGAATATTCTCGGGTGCCTCGATACGCCAACGAAAGGACTCTACGATTTCAAGGGAAATAATGTTAGTCAGATGAATGATAATGAACTTGCCGCGATAAGAAATAAAGAGATCGGCTTCGTTTTTCAGACCTTCAATCTTCTGCCTCGTTCCAACGCATTGCACAACGTTGAACTACCGCTGATTTATGCGGGCGTATCTTCATCCGAAAGGAAAGAGAGAGCCAGAATAGCCTTAGACCATGTTGGTTTGAGCGATCGTATTCATCACAGACCGAATGAACTTTCCGGAGGTCAGAGACAGCGTGTTGCTATTGCGCGGGCCTTGGTTACTCAGCCCTCTATCATTTTGGCGGATGAACCGACGGGTAATCTCGATACTAAAACCGGGGAGGATATCATGGCCCTGTTTAACGAAATTTATGAACTCGGTAATACTATTATTCTTGTAACGCATGAAGAATACATTGCCGAACACGCAGCAAGGATAATAAGATTGAGAGATGGATTAGTTGAAAAAGACGAAGTGGTTACAAAAAGATTTGTGCCGAATAAAAACGGCGCATCAAAAGCATAAGGCAGTTTTATGAAAAATTATATATTCGAACTCAAGGAAGGATTGCTCATATCTTTAAGGGCTATCAGAGCGAACAAAGCCAGAGCAGTTCTTACAACGTTAGGAATTGTTATTGGAATTGCTTCCGTCGTTCTTATGTCAACGGCAATCAAGGGGATCGACAACGCATTTCAAAAGGGTGTTTCTTCGCTTGGGTCGGATAATCTGTATGTTGACAAATGGGAGTGGTTTAATAATGACGTTCCTTTTTGGCAGCTGCGGAACAGACGAAACCTGACTTTAGCCGATTACAAAAAATTTAAGGAACTCGCAAAACTTCCCGTAGCTTCGGCACCTACTGTTTGGTCCAATCAGACAATTAAATATAAAGATCGCACCGTTGAATTTATATTTATACAGGGTACGAATGATGATTATATCAAAACTACAAACTTGAATTTCAGTGAGGGAAGGTTCTTCAATGAAATAGAAAGTAATGGCGGCCGGGCCGTTTGCGTACTTGGAAGCGAAGTCGCCAAAAAATTATTTCCGAGAGGGGATGGATTTAACCAGGAAGTAAAAATTAAAGGTCACAAATTTAAAGTCATTGGTGTCCTTTCTGAACAGGGCAGTTGGGTTATGGGAAATTTCAATCCGGATAATCAGGTTTTTATCCCGATACAAAATGTATTCAAGTACTTTCAAAATCAGAATTTCAGAAGCGTTACTTTCAATATCCGTGCGGCGAACAGTCTTTCTGTAGATGCTGTGAAAGAAGAAGCAATCGGAGTGATGCGCAGAGTACGGGGATTAAAGTATAATGAGAATAATGATTTCTCCATCAACCAGCAGGAAGCTCTTCTTAAAACCATTAACCAGACTGTCGGAGTTATTCAGATAGCCGGTTTATTTATCACCGGGCTGGCATTGTTTGTAGGCGCAATAGGTATTATGAATATCATGTTCGTTTCTGTGAAGGAGAGGACTAAAGAGATTGGTATTCGAAAAGCCATTGGAGCAAAGAGGCGGGCGATTCTTGGTCAATTTATTTCAGAATCTGCAATTATCTGTCTGATCGGGGGTATGATCGGATTGTTTATAGCGATCATTCTAAGCCTAATAATAAATCAATATTTGCCTACATCAATTCAGGTTGATGCATTTATACTCGCAGTTGTTATTTCAATATTAACCGGAGTCATTTCCGGATTTGCGCCGGCTTATACCGCCGCTAAATTAGATCCAGTTGAAGCCCTGAGGTACGAATAATGAAATTAATGGAAGTCATAAAAGTTGCTTTCTCATCTTTACATACAAACCGACTCCGTTCATCACTTACTATTCTTGGTATAATAGTCGGAATATTCTCGATCATTGCAATTAGCACTGTTATAGAAATGCTCCAGAAAAGTATTGAAGAAGGGATTTCTCAATTAGGACAAAATACATTCCAGATTCAGAAATTCCCGGCAATAAATACTGGCGGTCCGGCGGAACGCGCCAAATACCGGAACCGGCCAGATATTACGCTTGATGAATATTACAGACTTAAGGAGAAGCTCGTTGAAGCAAAATCAGT
>PGYS01000046.1 GCA_002839795.1 Ignavibacteriae bacterium HGW-Ignavibacteriae-3
AAAAATATTGAAGATAGTAGGCAAGAAACATGATCTTATCGGGATTGTATTGCGCGACCGCAGGGAAAAAAAAATTACAGATGCGGGGCTTATAAAATTCCGTGACGCGGAAAGCGGCGAGATCAGATATCTGGATACCAGCGATAAATCCGTGCGCATGGCAATAGAGGATGAAGACAGACAATGGATTCAATACCGGAAGCAGCTTTTTCTTTCAAGCCGGCTGGATTCAATTGATGTTGAGACTTCCGGATCATATATCAAACCGCTTGTAGATTTCTTTAAGCTGAGGGAAAAGAGATGGTAAAATTTGTACGGTTTACAATAATATCCGTTCTCTTTTATGCGGCATCGATTCAGGCTCAGAATATTTCAGTCAGCGCGACTACGGATACATCTGTATATAAAGTCGGCGACTTTATCAGATATGACATTGAGATAAAGTACGATAAAGGAATTGTTGTTTATCTTCCCTCGGTTAAAGACAGTGTAAAGACACTGGACTATATTCAAACGATGCCGTCAGAGAAAAACGAGGCGAATAATAAAATTATCGATCGTTACCATTTTATCTTTTCAAAATATGATTCTTCACAAGTTACAATTCCCTCCATTGCAATTGCTTATACGGACGGTAGCAGTTCCGTAAAAAAATATATAAGAACAAATCCAATTACGGTTACTGTAAAAACCCTTCCCGTAAATCAGCAGGAGGATATAAGAGATGTAAAAGAGCCGGTGAAGCTGCCCCCGGACTGGATTTTAATTGGTCTGATTATTCTCCTCCTATTCCTGCTGTCTGTTGCCGGATACTTCCTTTACCGTTATTATAGAAAGAAGAAAAATCTACGGGAAAAAATTATTCCTGAATTTATTATCCCTTCGCATGAAATCGCACTGGCAAGATTGTCCGATCTTGAACAGAAAAAACTTTGGCAAAACGGTTTTGTTAAAGAATATCACAGCGAAGTAACCGAAATTGTCCGTCAATATTTTGAAAGCCGATTTAAATTCGGCGCGCTTGAAATGACATCATCAGAAATACTCGCGGTATTAAGCTATCTGGAAGAGGGGAAAGTAATTGAAACGATCTCAGAGAAATTCTTCAGCAATGCCGATCTTGTCAAGTTCGCAAAATTTGAACCGATGCCGAAGGTTAATGAGGAGATGATGAAACAGGCATATGAAATTGTAAATAAAACAATTCCAATTCCGGTCGCGACCCCGATTAAAGAGGAACAAGATGTTCAGTGACATAACATTTGCGTATCCGCTTGTATTGTGGCTGCTTCTCTTAGTTCCATTTCTCATTTACTGGTATTGGAAAAAGCGGGAAGGTATGTCGCCGGATTTTAACTATTCCTCGCTGAAAATTTTCGGAGGGATACCGAGAACTGTAAAAGAAAAATTTGCTCATTTTCCCGCATGGCTTAAGATAGGCGCTCTTGCACTTTTTATTATTGCGGCAGCGCGTCCGCAAAGTTTTTCAAGCGGAGAAAATTTTTACGCGGAGGGCATTGATATCACAATGGTACTTGATATTTCCGGCAGTATGCTCGCGGAGGATTTCAAACCGAATAGAGTTGAAGCCGCCAAAAAAGTAATCGACGATTTCATAGCCGGACGGACAAACGATAAAATCGGTCTTGTAATTTTCTCCGGTGAAAGTTTTACTCAATGCCCTTTGACTATCGATTATTCAGTGCTGAGGAATCTGCTGCGTGAAATAAAAACCGGAATGATTGAAGATGGTACTGCAATCGGGAATGCGATAGCAAACGGCGTGAACCGGTTAAAAGACAGTAAAGCGAAAAGCAAAGTGATGATATTATTGACAGATGGCGTCAATAACAGAGGCGAAGTTGATCCAATAACCGCCGCCCAGATTGCCCAAAAATTCGGAATTAGAATTTACACAGTGGGGGTTGGCACGGTGGGGGAAGCCCCATATCCGTTTCAGACTCCGTTCGGCACACGGTATCAGATGGTGCCGGTTGAAATTGATGAGAATATTTTAAAACAGATTTCCACTATCACCGGGGGAAAATATTTCCGTGCTACGGATAACAGGAAATTAGTGCAGATATATGATGAAATAGACAGGCTTGAAAAGACCAGGGTTGAGGTTACTTCATACAGAAATGCGAAAGAACTTTTTTACGGCTGGGCATTTGCCGGTTTGTTTCTTCTGCTCGCGGAAGTCGGATTAACAAGAACCTGGTTGCGAAAATTGCCGTAAAATAATTGAGTGCCGGGAATGCGGAATTTTGAATGAAAAATCCGAATTATAGATTTCATTGAAGATTAATAAAAGTAAAATTGATAATTAAATACAGATTACAGAATTGTTAAGATTTGCAAATAGCGAATACCTTTATCTGCTCTGGCTGATTCCGGCTCTTGTAGTTTTATACTGGTTTACAACTAAGAACCAGAATAAAATATTGGAAAAATTTACCGGAGAGAAGATGCACTCCGTTCTCTTCCCGTTAAGGAGCAAACTCAAATCGTCTTTTAAATTTGGGTTATCCCTATTCTCAATTGCACTGATCGTTATTGCATTGGCAAACCCTCAGATCGGAACCAAAATAGAAGATATGAAGCAGATAGGAATAGAAGTTTATATACTTCTGGATGTTTCAAGAAGTATGGGTGCCGAAGATATAAAACCGAGCCGGCTGGAAAAGGCGAAATTTGAAATCTCAAAACTAATTCAAAAATTGCAGGGTGATAAAATAGGACTCGTGGTGTTTGCGGGACAGGCATATATACAGTTTCCTTTAACTTCTGACTATGCCGCGGCAAATTTATTTTTAAATGCGGTGGATTTTAATTCTGTACCTCAGCAGGGGACAGACATATCCGCAGCAATAAATCTGGCTTTGAAATCGTTCCGTTATGATGACGGAACAAGTAAAACAATTATCATCATTACTGATGGTGAAGATCACGAAGGGAATATTGACCAGGCGATTGATGAAGCTAATTCGAAAGATGTATCGATTTACTCAATAGGGTTCGGCTCGCCCGCCGGAGTTCCTATTCCCGTATATGATGGGTCCGGCGTTCAGCGCGGATATAAGAAAGATAATCAGGGAAATATTGTCCTCACTAAACTTGATGAATCGGTTCTCAAAACAATTTCAGAAAAGGCAAACGGGAAATATTATCGCGGCAGCAATACAGAAGATGAACTGAATTCTATTTATAATGATCTGGCTAAAATTCAACAGTCTGAATACGGTTCAAAAAGAATTACCGAATACGAAGACAGATTTTATTATTTCCTTTTCCCGGCCATATTAATATTATTAGTTGATTTTTTCGTAACATCAAATAAATCAAAATGGCTCGCGCAGTTTGAAAAATTACGCGGGGTAAAAAAATGAAAATCAGAAATCTGTTTATTATAATAATCGCTGTCGCAACTTTCACTCATGCCCAAAGCAAGCGTGAATTGAATAACGACGGCGTTGACCTTTATAAAGCCAAAAAATACGCCGATGCGGAGGTTAAATTCAAAAAGGGTCTGGAAAAAGATCCCGAAATGTTTCAGGGACATTTTAACTTAGGAGACTCGTACTATAAACAGGATCGCTACGACGAGGCGATTCAATCTTATAAAAACTCCCTGCAGTTTACGGATGATAAATCGAATCAGTCTAAGGTCTATCATAACATTGGTAATTCTCTGTTGAAGCAGCAGAAGTATCAGGAGAGTATTGGGGCATATAAAAACGCTCTCAAACAGAATCCCGATGATCTTGAGACTAAATACAACCTGTCCTATGCTCTAAATATGATGAAGCAGAATCAGCAGCAGAATAAGAACGATAAAAACAACAATAAAGATCAGAACAAAGACCAGCAGAAAGATCAGCAACAGCAGCCAAATGAGGATAAGAAAGATCAGAATAAAGACAAGCAGCAACAACAACAGCAGCAACAGCAGCAGCAGAAAAATCAGATTTCGAAAGAAGAAGCCCAGCGGATTCTTGAGGCAATGAAGAATAACGAAACCGATACACAAAAAAAGTTACGCAAAATAAAAGGTAAACCGGTAGCTACTGATAAGGACTGGTAAAGCGGGCAGTATCAAGTAACAAGTATCTAGTATTGAGAATAAAGATGATAATCAAAATTACCCAAAAATATTTTTATGCGATTCTGCTTTTTATTTACTGCGTTTCTGCAGCATATGTGAATGCCCAGCAGTTCAATGCGACTGTTGACAGAACTACAGTCGGGCAGTTTGACCGGTTTCAGGTTTATTTTACTTTTGAGGGAGGTGACGTTAACGGATTGAGTAATTTCCGCGCTCCTTCTTTTAACGGTTTCAGAATTCTCAGCGGACCAAATCAATCCAGCAGTATGCAGATTATTAATGGAAAAGTTTCCGGCTCTATAACGTTTTCATATATAGTCCAGCCTTCCGCCATCGGAGATTTCACTATTGCCGAAGCATCGGTTAATCACAGCGGCAATACATATCATACCCAACCTGTAAAAATAACTGTAGTCAAAGGTACGCCGCAGCAGCAGAAAGAAAACGACGGCGGTTATTCAAGGGAGGAACTGGGTAAAAATGTATTTATTGTTGCGGAGGCAAATAAATACCGCGCGCTTCTTGGCGAACAGATTACGGTCACTTATAAACTTTATACCAAATTAAACATATCATCCCCTCAAATTTCTAAACTTCCCTCGTATGAAGGTTTCTGGGCCGAAGAAGTCGGTCCTCTCCAGAATATCAACTTTGAAATCGGCATGTACAAGGGCGAGCGGTTCCGGATTGCGAAAATTAAGCAGGTCGCTTTATTTCCATCCAAAACCGGAACTCTATCTGTTACCCCTTTCGAATTGAATGTTCCTGTTATTGTTAAGAAAAAAAGAACAGGCAATGATGTTTTTGATGAGTTCTTTAACGATTCATTTTTCGGCAAAACTGAAACTGTCGATTTTCAGGCACGTTCCAACATAATCAAAGTTGAGGTTGACCCTCTTCCTTCAAATGCTCCGGCATCTTTTAACGGCGCTGTCGGAGATTTTAATTTCAAAGCTGAAATTGACCGTAAGGATGTGGTGACAAACGAAAGTATTACTCTGCGTCTATCAATAAGCGGCAGCGGAAATCTAAAATTATTGAAAGTTCCGGAACCGCAGCTTCCAACCGGTTTCGAAAAGTATGAACCGAAAACAGTGGAAAATATTAATCGCGGCGCGGTAATCTCGGGACAGAAAATTATTGATTATTTAATCGTTCCCCGAACGGCAGGCCAAAAAGAAATTCCTCCAGTTGAATTTACATATTTCAATCCCTCATCCCGGCGATATATTACATTAAAATCACCGGCGTTCAATATCAATGTTCGGCAGGGCATCGCAGGTAATGAATCGGCTTCCCCGGGTTTTGCACGGGAGGATATTAAATTACTTAGCGAAGATATACGCTTCATAAAAACTTCTAATTTTGATCTTGAGAGAAAACAGGAATTGACTCTTATCAAGCCGTGGTTCTGGATCTCAGTTATTGCCCCGTTTTTCGGATTGATTGGAATTGTTGTATTCAAGCGGAGACATGATAGGCTTTCGGGAAATATTCAATTGATGCGGTATCAGAAAGCGGAAAAAGCGGCAAGGAAAAGACTCGTAATTGCTAAAAGAGCGCTGGATAAGAATGACACAGTAAATTTTTATTCTGAATTGTCTTCTGCTCTCTTCGGTTATCTGGAAGATAAACTTGGAATTCAGAAATCGGAATTCACTATTGATACCGCGCTTGAAAAACTAATTAATCAAAAAGTTGAGACTTCACTTGTCGAAAGAGTTAAAAGGATTGCTGAAAAATGCGAGTATGCGAGATTCGCGCCTGAAGGGGAAACATCTGCGGTTGCTCCGGATTTTTATGATGAGAGTGTGAAAGTGATAATCGAACTTGATTCGTCGCTCGATGCCAGGAGGAAAAAATAATTATGAAAAAGACGGATCTAATAGTTTCCAAAAAATTAGACTTACTGAAATATATTTTGTCAATTAATTTGTTGATCCTGATAGTATTATTTAGTGGCGGCAGACTAGTCTATGCCCAATCTCAGGATGAGCTCATGAAGGGTGCGAATAAATTTTATCAGGAAGGTAATTACCATTTAGCCCTTGAATCATACAAGCGGATTATCGGACAGGGATATGAAAGCGGAGCTCTTTTTTATAATCTTGGCAATGCATATTTTAAGACAGGTCAGCTCGGTCATGCCATTTATAGTTATGAAAAGGGATTGAAACTCGAACCAAACGATGAGGATTTAGCCTACAACCTTAAAATTGCAAATGCGCGCACAGTCGATAAAATTACTGAGCTTCCGAAATTGTTTATTGTCTCGTGGTGGGAAGGATTGGTTACTTCTCTCAATGTTACAGGATGGTCATTGACTGTTGTGATAGTTTTTTGGATCCTCCTCTTGAGCATTGCCGTTTATTTTCTATCAAGAAGAAACAATTTGCAGAAATTTGCGTTTATGAGTGCTTCAATTTTTCTGGCTCTTTTCATTTTTACCGCCGTCTTACTCTTCGCCCGTGTCAACAGGGAGGCCGTAACCAATTACGGGGTGCTGCTGGCACCGACTTATACTGTTAAATTATCGCCTGATATTAAAAGCAACGATGCCTTCGTAATTCATGAGGGAATCAAATTTGCAGTGGAGGATTATGTGAATGAATGGGCTAAAATCCGGCTGATAGACGGTAAAGTCGGTTGGGCCCAGAAAAATGTTTTCGGGCAGATCTAATTGGATAACCGCCAGGCAAAAAAGTACAGCAATACCAAACTGATTCTTGGAATAGCCGAAGCAGTAATATCGTTTATTCTGGTTCTCCTTTTTGTGTGGCTCGGTTTCAGCTTTCAGCTTGAAAATTATTTACGGCAGTATGCTCAGAATGATTACCTGTTACTGCTTCTGTTTGTAATAGTATTAGGTGTAGGATCATCCGCTCTCTTTTCCCCCCTAAATTACTATCTCAGTTATTATCTCGAACACAAATACAATCTTTCCAACCAGACGTTTTTTAAGTGGATCCGTGAAGGGTTGAAGGGGACATTAGTCGGTGCGGTTATAGGACTGCCGATTATTTTATTGTTTTATTTTGTGCTAAACTATTTTGGGATATACTGGTGGCTGCCTTTTGCCTTTTTAATGTTCATTCTCTCAGTAGTATTTGCTCAGATAGTTCCTGTTTTAATTCTTCCCATCTTCTACAAGATTACGCCGATTGAAAATGATAGTCTAAAAGAGAGGATTGTAAGATTAAGCGTTGGCGCCGGATTGAAAGTAGAAAACGTATTCAAATTCAACATGAGTAAAAATACAAAAAAGGCCAATGCAGCTTTTGCCGGCCTCGGCAAAACCAAGCGTATTCTGCTGGGCGATACTCTGTTGGAAAATTACACTGAAGATGAAATTGAAACTGTAATCGCCCATGAGCTTGGGCATTATAAAAAGAAGCATATAATTAAAAATATAGCTATTGGAACTGCTTCAAGTTTCTTGATTTTCTTCCTCGTTGCACAATTTCACAATCTATCCTTAAACTGGTTCGGATTCAAAGATATTACTCAAATATCATCACTCCCTCTTATGTTTTTATGGGGCGCCCTGTTTGGAATGATGCAAACGCCGGTTTCAAATTATATTTCAAGAAAATTTGAGTATGAAGCCGACCGGTATGCGATCCTATCGACAAATAAAAAAGAAGCATTTGTTAAAACTCTTGAGAAATTAACAGAACAGAATCTCGGTGACAAAGAACCGCATCCACTTATTGAATGGTTTTTCTACAGCCACCCGTCAATTAAAAACAGAATCGCATCGATCGAATCTTCAAGTTCATCACTACAAAAATGATTTTATTAGTTATATTTGCAGTGGATGAACAATAAAATTCAATGTAAATGATTAAAACTGCTGGCCGTATTTTCTGTATAATCTGTATACTTGTTGTGTCTGTTAAATGCACTTTTAACGGAGAGGTGACTAATTCTTCTGCCTCAGATTCAACTGTTCCGCTTCTTATTCAGCCGGTTAATAATTCATTTGATCAGTCAGTCATACAAACCTTTAAATGGGAATTCAGCGGTGCCGTTTCCTATGATGTATTTCTGGATAAAGTTAATCCGCCGTTAAAGATAGTTGCCGCAGGAATAAATATTAAATCTTACATACACCCTCTCCCTCTTGAGCACAATACTAATTATTACTGGCGTGTAGGTGCTAATTTTGCCGATGGCACTCAAAAAGTTTCTCAGGTACAGAAATTTACGACTACCGTCAATATCAACCCGGGCTCCGGCGGATACGCACTGTATTTGAAAAGCCAGAGCACCGCACTTCCGAATCTTGTCCAGTTTCTTTTTCGGGTGGTTGATCTGAACAACAAAGGCATTTCCACCCTTAAGTTCTCGGATTTTGAATTATTTGAAGACGGTCTTCCGCTTCAGTCCGAATCAATTGTTGAAATAAAAAAACAGGATGAACTGCCGTATAAAATTAGAACGGTTCTTATGCTTGATAACAGCACCAGCTTAACAGATGCGGAGCTCATCAGCATCCGTAATGCGGCAGTCAACTTCATCGGAAAAATTAGGCCCAATCAGGAAGTTTCAATATATCAGTTCTCGGAAAATGTGGAAATGCTTGCTGATTTTACCGGCAGTAAAGATTCACTATCGAGATCTGTTGCCAGATATAAGTCCGGCAAAAATACAACGGGCCTGTATTCGGCAGTAATTAAAGGCGCTTCTCTCTGGCAGGATAATTACAATATCAGCAATCCTCTTCAGGGCGCAATGATTATTTTTACTGACGGGAAAGAAACATCCACACCAACTCCGCAGGCACTTTCAGATGCAATTACCGCGGTAACAAACAAGTTTGTTTTTACTATCGGGCTGCGGGGTAAAGATGCTCTTGATGAAGAAACTCTGAGGAAGATAGGCACTGCCGGATTTTACGGAATTAACGATTTAATACAATTGGAAAATCAGTTTACTCTTATCCAGAATTCGATTATTGATTACGCGAACAGTTTTTACCAGCTGAATTATAAAAGTCCGAGGCGCGGAGGCGGAGATTATTCTCTACTGATCCGTGTGAAAGGGAATCCTTATACCGGAAGCGACTCATTTATAATCGGCAAATACAACTCAGCCGGATTTTATTCGAAGAAAGGGATTCAATAGAAATGTCCGTTACAAGAAAAGAAGTTGAACATATTGCCCAATTGGCGCGGCTCAGGTTCAAAGATGATGAACTTGAAAACTTTACTCATCAGTTGAATGAGATACTAAGTTATGTGGAAAAACTGAATGAGCTGGACACGGATAATGTGGAACCTCTTTCTCATCCCGTTGAAGATGAAAACGTATTCAGAGAAGATATTTTAAAAACATCTTCCGACAGGGAAGAAGCATTAAAGAACGCTCCGTCGAGGACGGATGAATTTTTCAAAGTGCCAAAAGTAATCAGTCAAGATTAATACACTTAATGATAATTGGAATAATACCAGCAAGATTCGCATCATCACGATTAATGGGAAAACCGCTTGCAGATATCGGTGGCAAACCCATGATTCAACATACCTATAACAGCGCAAAAAAATCCAAACTTCTGGATAATGTGGTTATCGCCGTTGACGACGAAAAAGTGCTGAAGGTAGTCAAAAGTTTCGGGGCGGAAGCATATATGACTCCCCAGGATTGCGAGAGCGGATCAGACAGGATTGCAATCGTTGCCGAACAAATTCCTGATGCTACAATTATTGTAAACATACAGGGCGATGAACCTTTCATCAAAGGCAAGATGATTGACGAAGCTATTGAACCCCTTCTGTTTGACAGAAAAGTTCAGCTCTCAACCCTCGCAAGACGAATTACTAATGTGGAAGAGATGAAGTCTCCATCTGTAGTTAAGGTTGTTTTTGATTTTAAAAATTTTGCTCTATACTTCTCCCGTTCACCGATTCCTTTTGTGCGCGATGCCAAAACTAACTTAGCCCGCGTCCAGTCTGCGGAGATCTATAAGCACATCGGATTGTACGTGTACCGAAGGGAAACACTCTTAAAATTTTCGGGGCTAAGACAAACAGATCTTGAACAGATTGAAAAGCTGGAACAGCTGCGCTACCTTGAACATGGATTTAAGATGAAAATTGTTACTACCGACTATGATAGTTTATCGGTTGATACGCAGAAAGATTTGGAACTCGCGCGCCGTTTTTATGAGAAACATTTTAAGCATCAGGAGAAAATCACAAAAAGGTAATTTAGTTTAATTGTCTTTTCGTGTGCGCAGTGGTATTTTTGAAGGGAGAATTAAAAACTCTCCCTAAATTCTAAGGAGATAAATGATGGAAAAGAAGATTAGAGTTCTTGTGGCAAAAGCGGGACTGGACGGCCATGATAGAGGCGCAAAGGTTGTTGCCGCAGCGTTGCGGGATGCAGGCATGGAAGTAATATATACCGGACTTAGGCAGACGCCGGAGATGATTGTTGAAGCGGCAATCCAGGAAGACGTTGACGCGATCGGAATAAGCATTTTGTCTGGCGCTCACATGACTCTTTTTCCGAGAATTTTAAACCTGATGCAGGAAAAAGAAGCTGACGATATACTTTTATTCGGCGGCGGAATTATTCCCAATGAAGATCTTGTTAAATTAAAAGAACTTGGCGTTGGCGAACTTTTTACACCCGGAACTTCAACTCAGGACATAATTAAATTTCTTAAAGAGTGGGTTGTCCTTCATCCGCGAAATTAATAAGCCTTTCTTTCGATTTATGCCTCCTTTTCCGGAGGCATTTTTGTCTCATCTCTTTCCTTCTTCCATTTTTTAAGTGGGATACTTTGTTTATTTTTAAACCGGTGTAAATAAGAAAGATATAAATGGCTTCAAATTCAAATAAAAGAATAATTTTCATTGATCTTATGAGAGCCTTTGCTGTTCTTCTGATGGTTCAGGGTCATACGATTGATACATTCCTTGGGGATCAATACAGGTCATTTGACTCATCCCTTTTTAATGTATGGTACACGATCCGCGGATTTACCGCGCCTATTTTCATGTTTACATCCGGGGTGGCATTTACTTATCTGCTGCGTCTTAATTCCAATCCTTTTAGTCAGAATCCGCGAGTCATTAAAGGAGTTTACCGGTTTTTTATTTTAGTAATTGCGGGATATCTTCTAAGATATCCGACCCATCTGATTTTTGATTTCACAAATGTTACACATGCCCAATGGATGACATTTTTTACCGTTGATGCGTTGCAGCTTATAGGATTTGGTTTATTGTTTCTCCTTATTCTTTCTTACATCGGCGAGAAATTCAATCTTAATTTTTATTACGTTCTTATAATCGGTACATCGTTCTTTTTTGGTCTGTTCCTGTTAATAGACGGAATTAATTGGGCGAATTATATTCCGATTCCATTTGCGGCTTATTTCTACCATGGTACCGGTTCATATTTCCCTTTATTTCCGTGGGCCGGATATGTTATAGGCGGAGGAATACTAGGTCTCTATCTTGCCCAAAATCCGCTCGCATATAATTCAAAGAAATTCACTTTCAGCCTATTAGGTATTAGTCTTGCCTCATTTTTTGTTTGCTTTTTGATACATTTGCTTGAAGATTCCCTTTATGGCATTAAGACATTCTGGACAGACAACCTGGCATTGATTTTTTACCGGCTCGGCATGGTCCTGATATTGAACAGCGCAATGTCATATATTGCGATAAGATTAAAGACAATACCGGACATTGTGCAGCAGGTAGGAAAAAATACGCTCCTTATTTATGTTGTTCATGTCATTATTCTTTATGGAAGCATTTGGATACCGGGCTTTGGGATGTTCTACTCAAAAACATTAAATATCCCATTCTCAATTATGGCTGCACTACTAATGGTAATTCTTATGATCGGAATGGTTGTATTACTCGAAAGATTTAAAAGTAACAATAGCAAAAGAAATCTTGCAGTTAAGATTGAATCCAGCCGGAGCCGCGCGTGAAGAGAAAAGCAGAGAATCTTAATCCGATTATCAATGATGATGAAAAAAAAATAGAATATTCCCTGCGTCCTCAGAAATTTGACGAGTTCACCGGCCAATCCAAAATTACAGATAATCTAAAAGTTTTTATCGGCGCTGCTAAATTCAGAAACGAAGGACTTGATCACGTTCTTCTTACCGGGCCTCCGGGCTTGGGCAAAACCACTCTCGCGCACATAATCGCCAATGAACTTGGCGCAAAAATTAAAATTTCATCCGGACCTGTACTCGAAAAACCGGGAGATCTGGCAGGAATACTAACAAATCTTGAAGAAAAATCTGTTCTTTTTATTGATGAGATCCATCGCTTAAGTCCGGTAGTTGAAGAATATCTTTATTCTGCTATGGAGGATTATAAGCTTGATATAATGATTGATAGCGGCCCAAATGCCAGATCGGTACAGATCAAACTGCCTCAGTATACGCTCATCGGAGCAACTACCAGAGCCGGATTGCTGACCGCTCCTCTGAGAGACAGATTTGGAATTAAATCCCGACTTGATTATTATGAAAGTAATCTGATAAAAAAAATTATTGACCGGTCCGCAAATCTTCTTAATATCGGGCTGGATGAAGATGCCGCAGATGAACTTGCTAAACGTTCAAGAGGAACGCCAAGAATCGCCAACCGTCTTTTAAGACGGACGAGAGATTTTGCAGACTTCGAAAGGAAGAAAAGAATCGATTTAACAATTGCCAAAAAAGCTCTGGATTCCCTTGAGGTAGATGAATACGGTCTTGATGAAATGGACAAGGAAATAATTCTAACCATAATTGAAAAATTTAACGGAGGACCTGTAGGTTTAAACACGGTTTCGGTTGCCGTAAATGAGGATCCGGGAACAATTGAAGAAGTATATGAACCGTTTTTGATTCAGCAGGGATTCATTCAGCGAACACCCAGAGGAAGGGAAGCTACCGACCTGGCCTATATCCGGTTCAATAAAAAAAGAGGTGTTCTAAAAACGCAACAAAATCTTTTTGAATAAAACTTCGGACTATTATGATCAAAATCAACAAAGTAAATATCGGCGGCAATCAGGGACTTGTTCTGATTGCCGGACCATGTGTGATTGAAAATGAAAAGATCACCATGTACACTGCAGGAGAGATTAAAAGAATTACATCCGATTTGAACATTCCGTTCATATTCAAAGCAAGCTATAGAAAAGCCAACCGTACTAATATCCATTCATTTAGCGGCATCCATTTCGAGAAGGCATTAAAAATTCTTCAGAAGGTGAAGAGAGAATTTTCAGTTCCGATACTTACGGATATCCACAGCGAAAAGGAAATTGAACCGGTTGCCGAGGTAGCGGATGTCCTGCAGATACCGGCTTTCCTCTGCAGACAGACCGATCTGTTGGTAGCCGCTGCAATGACAAGAAGAGTAATTAATGTTAAAAAAGGACAGTTCCTGGCACCGCAGGATATGAAGCATGTAGTTCAAAAAATTGAATCTGTTAAAAATAAAAAAATTCTTCTTACAGAGCGGGGCACAACATTCGGTTATCATAATCTTGTTGTTGATATGCGTTCACTTCAGATAATGAAAGATCTCGGATATCCTGTAATTATGGATGCCACTCATGCTGTTCAGTTGCCCAGCAATACGAGCATTTCAGGCGGTGAAGCCAGGTTCATACCGGCTCTTTCAAAAGCTGCCACTGCCGTTGGAATTGACGGTTTGTTCCTTGAAGTTCACCCGGATCCTTCGCGTGCATTGAGCGATTCCGGAAGCCAGCTTCCTCTTCATTCGCTGAAGAGACTTTTAATCACTATAAAAAAGATTGATGAATTAGTGAAAAATGAAAATTGAAACTCTCTTAAAGTTTCGCGATGTAAAATTTTTTCTGTTCGATCTTGAAGGTGTACTATTGCATAATGGCGCCTCAAGCGAAAAATGTCTTTCTTCCATAGCGGCTGCATGCCGTACTTTGAATGAGCTTGGATGCAATTTCGGAATAGTAACTGCAAGGGATGATGATGAACTTATTAAAAGCCTCAAATCAATCGATGGCTGTCATGTTCTTTCAGGATCAGTTGCTAAAGTTTCAATGACCGATTTATTTCTAAAATCGAGGTCAGTTGATTACAAACACGTTTTTTATATGGGAGATGAATTACTGGATATACCTCTTCTCCAAAAATGCGGCCTGTCGTGTGCGCCCAAACATGCCCGCAGGGAAGTTAAAAGAGTAGTCTCTTTTATATCATCGTCTGAAAAATGTGAAGAACTGCTGATGGAAATAATAAATCATTATAAAAAATCAAAGGAGCCTGCCGGCCGTGCCACACAACATTGAAGAGAATTTTCCGCGTGAGCTCACTCCAAGAGAGAAAAACTGGATCTTTGCAGCTCTTCCGGAAAACAAATTGGGATATAAACAATACCGAGATATTATTGAAAATCTTCTTGTCATTGGCTACGGAAGATTCGGGGAGGGAAATTTAATACTTGGTGAAAAAGGCGATACTATAGATCTGGAAGTATCTTCAACACCAATTCTCGCTGTCGCAACCATTACATTCGACGTAGGTAAAATTTATATCACCATCCATGAAGAATTGGAAAATCAGATTGAGGTCGATATAAAGGGCACTGGAATGGATAAAATTCCGGATGATCTCAGGGAAGCGAAAGTATGGACTTACTCCAACTGGGTGCCCGGTGAAAAAGCCCCGTTCGATAAATCCGATATAAGGGAAGTGCATCTTGTTGAAAATCAAATTGTTCTTGCCATTGCTCCGGTGCATAAGAAAGTGTGGGTATATAATTACTTAAGCGGAATCAATCATTTTATTCCGGTTACAAATTATTATAACGAAATGATGATACTGATGAACAATAAAAATTCCGAAACAGCTTTGAATCCCGGAAGGTTATTCTCCAATCTCAGCGAGTTCACAGATGAACAGCTGGTTCAGGGATTTTTGGTATACAACAAATACTGGCAGCGCGTTAAGTTGTAATCTGCTTGATATTAATTTCCGGTTGTGAAAAAACGGATATATGTTTTCGCCTCATAATTCTCAATTGAAAAGTAAATAGAGGAATTAATGACTTCTAAACTTATTATTTCCAAAGCGAAAGATGTTGTTAGAATTGAAGGGGAAGCTGTTTTAAATCTAATCGATAATATAAATGATGATTTTGCCAAAGCAATTAATCTGATTCTTAACTCGCGCGGAAGAGTTGTATTTACCGGGATTGGAAAATCCGGAATAATTGCGCGTAAGATAGTCGCAACAATGAATTCTACCGGTACCGCGTCGATTTATATGCATCCTACAGATGCGCTTCATGGCGATCTTGGAATGGTCCGTAAAGATGATATAGTCATTCTGATTTCTAAAAGCGGAAATACTGAGGAACTGCATCAGCTTTTGCCGATGCTGAAAAGAATAGGCGTAACGATTATAGGAATGCTTGGAGAGCCCGGTTCTAAAATTAACAGAGATTGCGATCTTGTGCTGAATGTAAGTGTGAAGGAGGAAGCATGCCCCTACGATCTTGCACCCACCGCATCAACTACCGCCGCCCTCGCAATGGGTGACGCGCTTGCTATTACTCTGCTGGAGATGCGGGGATTTACAAAAGAGGATTTTGCGCTTCTTCATCCCGGAGGCAGTCTTGGCAAAAGACTTTCTCTTAAAATTTCGGAAATTATGATCAGCGGAAGTGATGTGCCCGTAGTTCACCAAAACGCATCGCTGAAAGATTCAATTCTTGAGATAACTTCCAAGCGTCTTGGTACAACTTGTGTGGTCGATGATAATGGAATTCTGATCGGTATAATTACGGACGGCGATTTGCGCAGACTGCTTGAAAAAACACTTGAAATAAAAAACTTATGTGCAAAAGATGTTATGACCAAAAATCCAAAAACAATTAGCAGAGATTTTCTTGCTTCCTTTGCGATTCAGCAGATGGAAAAATTCAACATTACATCCTTAATCGTAGCTGACAGCGGCAACAGACCAGAAGGTATACTGCATCTTCACGATCTTGTTAAACTTGGCCTGCAATCGAGATGAAAATTATTTTTCCCGTTTTCATTCTGCTCATCCTTGTTTCTTCCTGTTCGGAAGAAAAAATCCAGCCGCAGATTGAAAAATCGTCAGTTCAGGGGGAAATTCCTTCCAATGAAAGCTGGAATTCAAAGATCCTTTTTACGGAGGAGGGAAGACTTAAAGCTATTCTGTATTCAGATCACTTCAAGATGTTCGACATTCAAAAAATTACACTGCTGGATGGAGTTAAAATAAAATTTTATAACAGTGAACAGAGAAATACATCATGGCTTACTTCATTGCGCGGAAAAGTCAACGATATTACAAGGGATATGTACGCAATGGACAGCGTTGTTGCCCAAAATGACAGCGGTACTGTCCTGAAAACTACCGAATTAATGTGGCGAAACGCTGATCAGAAAATAGTGACCGACAAATTTGTGACCATCACCTCACCCCAGGAGATAATACAGGGATATGGCATGGAATCCGACCAGGCACTTGAAAACTATAAAATATTTAATGTCACTTATACCAAGAAAAAGACGGGCGCCAAATGAAAGGCAGTCTTCTTTTTATATCGCTCTTTTTATCTGCTGCGGTCTTATTGGCGCAGTCCGGTGAACCCCTCCAGATAACAGGTTCTACTTTTTCCGGGAAACTTTTGAATGGCGAATCCGTGAGGGAGTTTGAAGGTAATGTTGTAATAGTTCAGGGCGCAGTGCGTATAACATGTACTAAGGCGATTCAATATGTGGAACGCAATGAAGCTGAACTGATTGGATCTGTCGTTGTTACGCAGGATAGTATAGTTATTAAGACCGACCGCGGCTACTACTACGGTAATAAAAAAGTGGCTTTTTCAAATTACGGAGTAAAATTAACTGACGGTCATATTCAGCTCGAATCAAAGAACGGCTATTACTATTTCGACGAGAACCGGTCAGACTTTTTCGAAAAAGTAATTATGACTGATAAATTGTCCAATGTGAAAGCCGAAAAGTTAAATTATTACGACGATGATGACAGGGCGGTAGCGGTCGGCAGCGTGCAGGTAAGTGATACTACGTCCACAATCTTTGCTGACAGTCTTATTCACCTCCGGAATACGGATGAAACTTTTGCCTTTAATAATATCCGGATCTATAATCCATCCAACCGTCTGGCCATCTTCGGGAATAAGCTTGAGGATTACGGGAAGAGAAATTATTCTAAGATCACTCTTCAGCCTTTTCTTGTCAGGATTGACACAACCGATTCAGGGGATCTTGATACTCTCATGATCTCGGCAAAAACTCTTGAGTCATTCGATGACAGTACTAAAAAACTGATCGCTACAGATTCTGTGAATATTTTGCGGAAAAATTTCGCATCCGTAAACGAACAGACATTTTACTTTAAAAACGGCGATCTCATCGAAACATTTCGGAGAGAAGCAGATGCTGTTCCTCCTGTGATGTGGAATGAATCAACGCAGATTGCCGGTGATTCTATCACAATGATTATGAAAGATAATAGGCTGAAATTAATTGATGTTAATTCCAATGCTTCGATAATTACAGCTGATAAAGATTCATTATTCAGGTATGATCAGATCTCCGGAAAGAAGATTAAAATGTATTTCAATCAGGAGGGACTTGAAAGAACGGAAGTGGAGGGAAATGCATTGAGCATCTATTATCAGTATGAGGGTGAAGAACCGAACGGATTGATTAAATCGAGTGCGGAAAGAGCAAAAATAATTTTAAAAAATAAAAGTGTTTCGGATGTTCGGTTTTACGGTAAGCCCGTGACCGAGTTTCACCCCGAAAATTTAATTAAAGGTAAAGAGAAAGATTTTACTATCCCTACATTCAGGCTCTTCGGTAATAGGCCTACTCAGAAAAATCTTTTGTCCGGAAGGGAAGATATTCTTTCATATTTAATGAAGGATGCAAAATATTATGGCGGAAAACCTGATTCTAAGAAGTGAAAATCTTAAAAAGGTTTACAAAAAAAGGACTGTTGTTGATCATGTCTCCGTGCAGGTTCAGCAGGGTGAGGTGGTAGGGCTGCTCGGTCCCAACGGTGCCGGAAAAACGACTACATTCTATATGATCGTTGGAATGATCAAACCGAATGACGGAAAGGTTTTCCTCCAGCAGAACGAAATTACAGAAGAACCAATGTATAAACGAGCCAAAATGGGTATTGGATATCTGCCCCAGGAAGCTTCCGTCTTCAGAAGATTGAGCGTTGAAGACAATATAATGGCCGTGCTGCAAATGATGAATCTTTCAAATGAAGAGAGAAAAGAACGGCAGGAAAAATTATTGAATGAGCTTGGAATTATCCACGTAAGAAAAAATATGGGATTTCAATTGAGCGGCGGGGAAAGAAGACGGTGTGAAATTGCGCGGGCGCTCGCAACCGAGCCGAAGTTTATCCTGCTTGATGAACCATTCGCCGGCGTTGACCCCATTGCCGTGGAAGATATAATGATGATTGTTGCCAATCTTAAAAATAAAGGGATCGGAATATTGATCACCGATCATAATGTTCATGAAACGTTGAGTATTGTGGACCGCGCATATATTTTAATCAGCGGAAAAATTTTCAAAGGCGGAACCGCGCACGATCTTGCGGAGGATTCCGATGTCAGAAAATTATACTTGGGTGAAAAATTTAAATTAGACAGGTATAGTTAAAATTTACCGAATATTAAAAGTGAAACGGCAATTACCGCGGAAAGATAAATAACAATCATAATGGCATGTTTTATTTTTTTCTTCCTCATTCTCTTTCGGAGAAAAGAAATAGTCGCTTCCTCATCCCTTACGTAGTCCCCTTTGCCAACAGACCACTTATAATAATTGTGCTCTTTCACATTCTGCATAGTAATAGGATCTTTCATGTAGATTTCATTTTAAAATATAATATTATCGTGTATTCTGTAATGACGCTAATCACAGTCAATATATGGATTATTATCGGAATACTGGAAAAAAATTAAAATTCAGATTTATTTGTTGAAATCCCTGATAATTTTCTGAATTTCATCTTCAGAAATACCGCTCCCCAATACCGTTTTGCCTGAAATGCTTTTTTTCGATTGTGATATATTCCCCGAAAAAACCGCAGCCGGATTTCCGGCCCGCGCCCTTAATCTCTCTTCAATCTGTTTTGTAAAATCACCTTCCTTGTATCCGCTCTTCGCACCGGCCGTGTTTGGAAGATCCAGAGAAGTTACGCAGTTACTGGGATTAACGGGATTCATTTCGAAAGCAAGTGTCTTAATGTTCATTAAATGTTTTGCACTAACATTTTCTGAAATAATCGAACCGCCCCAAGTTCCCGGACCTAAGGTCATTGACGGCATCAATCCCGTTGTATAACCAACGGCGCCTACGGAAGATGGAGTATTCACAACGATTCTGAAAGCCGGTTTCTCAAGTGCGAATTTCATTATTATTTCTTTATCGCTGGAATGTATTGCCATTGTATGGCCAATACCGCCGAATTGTAAAAGTTCAATGCATCTGTGACATCCTTCCAGCCAGCCGTCGACTGTATAAAATGCCAGCATCGGGGACAGTTTTTCTATTGAAAGTGGTTCTTCTTTTCCAACCGTGCTGCATTCTGCTACAAGAACTTTAGTATTATCCGGAACCGAAAAACCTGCATAATTGGCAATCCAGGCTGCCGGTTTCCCTACGATATCCGCGTTTAACTTTGCGCCCCGCGCTACTTTAGTCTCTAATTTTTTCTTTTCATCATCGTTTACAAAATAACATCCAATGCGTTTTGCTTCTTCAATAACCTGTTCTTTAATTGAACGGTCAACTATCATTGCCTGTTCCGAAGAACATAGCGTGCCGTTATCAAAGGTGGTTCCATAAACAATATCCGCAACAGCTTTCTGATAGTTAGCTGTTTTCTCAATGAACGCAGGGACATTACCTGATCCCACGCCATATGCAGGTGTTCCGGAACTATATGCGGAGTGCACCATTGGCATACCGCCTGTTGCAAGTATCACTGCGACGTTTTTATCTTTCATTAAGGCGTTAGTCCCTTCAAGAGTAGGGATTGACAAACATTGAATCAATCCTTTCGGAGCGCCGGCCTTTTCTGCCGCATCGGAAACGACCTTCAGTGCTTCCATTGTGCACTTCAAAGCTTTGGGATGAGGAGATACAACTATTCCGTTCCGGCATTTTAATGAGATTATCGATTTGAACATTGCAGTTGAAGTCGGATTTGTTGACGGAACCAGAGCGGCAACCACGCCCATAGGTTCGGCAATTTTAACTATTCTTCCCTCATTCTTTACTTCGATAACACCTACAGTTTTAAGGTCTTTGATGGATTCCCATACATTCTTGGTCCCGAACTGATTTTTAATAATCTTATCGGAAACTTTTCCAAAGCCGGTTTCCTCGTGAGCCATCTTTGCCAGCCGTTCAGATTCCCTGAATCCGGCATCGGCCATAGCTTTTATGATTTTATCAACCTGTTCCTGATTGAAGTGCTTGAATTCTAACTGGGCTTCTTTGGCTTTTGCGGCAAGTGACCGTGCTTCCTGAATAGACTGTAAATCTTTATCGAAGTTCATAAACGGGCCCGTAATTTTTCAGTGCTAAATATAAATTAAGGTGGGACAAACATCAATCTTAAATGAATAATGGGCCGCATACAGCCAATTTTCGGGATAAAAGTTATCAATCGGCCGGTAAAAACACAGCGGCATTATTAAAATTCAATTTTAATAAATTTATAAATCGTGTAAGCAAATGTGATCGGAAAAGTTTAGTTAACCTGAAAAGTAATTTGAGGAAATATTATTTAATTATCTCTTTCAAATTTTGATAGCCGCTTTTGCTGACAGGCAATTTCACTCCATCATGTAAGACTACCCGGTAAGATTCTTTTTCAAACAGTTCAATCTGTTTTACGTAAGACAGCTTAACAAAATATGACCGGTGAATTCTTATAAACTCCTTAGGGTTCAAATTCTGCTCAAAATACTTCATTGTTTTTTGCTTAAGATAATTTCCCCTCTCAGAATAAAGCATGGTGTAATCATCCTGCGCCTCAATATATCTGACTTCCTCACTCGGAATTATAAGGATTTTAGATCCGTGTTTAATCACAACCCTGTCAAGATATTCATCCCGATTCTCCATCGCTTTTACAAGTCCGGTTAATTCCTGTTTGCCGGGGGGAATATGCCGGACTAACTTAATGGCTTTATTAAGTGCTTCCGTAAACCTTTCTTCCGAGAACGGTTTGAGCAAATAATCGGTTGCATTGACTTCAAACGCCTTAAGCGCGTATTGATCAAACGCGGTGGTAAAAATAATAATGGGCGGATTTTCCAGTATCTCAAGCATTTCAAATCCCGTTAATTTGGGCATCTGAATATCAAGAAGTATCAAGTCTGGTTTCAGATCGTTTATTTGTTTGATCCCTTCGAAACCGTCTGAACACTCGGCGATCAGTTCTACGTCTTCGAATTTTTTAAGATAATTTTTAATTATTTCACGCCCGAGTTTTTCATCATCAATAATTATTACTCTAATTTTCTCTTTTGTTTTCATAAGATCAGACCGGTATAAAGATGGTTACTCTGAATAAATTAGTTTCTTTATGGATCGTAAGAAGATTCTCCTGATTATAGATCAGTCTAAGTCTGTTACGGATATTTTTTAATCCGATTCCTTCCCCTTTGCGGGGAATCGATTCCGGATCGAAATTGTTTTCAACTGTTATCTTAAAATATTCTTTTTCCATTCCGCATGAAAGCCGGATCGTGACTTTATCCAGGCTTTCATAAACGCCGTGTTTGATGGCATTCTCGAAAATTGGCTGTAAAATCATGCTCGGAACTTCAAGGTCTTTGCATTCGGCTTTAATATCATCCATGAATTCAAATTTATCGGCAAATCTGACTTTTTCTATATCCATGTA
>PGYS01000192.1 GCA_002839795.1 Ignavibacteriae bacterium HGW-Ignavibacteriae-3
CAACAAGCCAGATAACAATTCCTGCAGGTACGGCAAAGACTACGGCTCTCCACAATACAATTATTGTTCTATCGATCAACGAAGTATAAAGGGTCTGAAGAAGTCTTGGCGGACGATAAGGAGGGAGTTCCATGCTGAACGCTGAGGCCTCCCCTTTCAATACTGTTCTGGAAAGTCCGAGTGAGACTATAAGACTGAATAAAACTCCCAGCACAGCGATCCCGACGACAGCGGCCGCGGAAGTAATTCCTGCCAGATATGCCGGTACCGTCCCGCCTATGAATATAGTGGCAATCAATATCTGTGTCGGCCATCTTCCATTACACAAAGAAAAGTTATTAGTAATGATCGCAATTATTCTTTCGCGGGGACTATCGATAATTCTCGTAGCAACTACCCCGGCAGCATTACAGCCAAAACCCATACTCATCGTCAAAGCCTGTTTTCCATGAGCTCCGACTCTGCGGTAGAGGTTATCCATATTAAATGCAACTCTGGGCAGGTAACCAAAATCTTCCAGTAATGTGAACAGCGGGAAGAAAATAGCCATCGGGGGCAGCATAACACTGACTACCCAAGCGGCTGCAAGATATGCGCCGTCAATAAATAATCCGGTGATCCAGAAAGGAACGGAAATAGAATTTAGAAAATTCTTCAGAAGCGGATGAATGGTATCTACCAGTAAAGATGCCAGCCAAGCTGAAGGAACATTAGCCCCTTCAATTGTCAGCCAGAAAACCAATGCCAGCAGAAGAAACATTATCGGAAATCCGGTCCATCTTCCCGTTACAATCCGGTCTATAAATCGGTCAAGATCAAATTTCGGTTTCTCACCGACTTGTGTGACAACTTTTTTAGCAATACCGGATGCATCTTCATAAATCGATTCAAGAATTGAATCGTGAAAATTTTCCCCCACTTCCCATCGCAGTTTATTTGCAGTTAATAAAATATCTTCTTTACTATCCATTGCTTAGATTTTCTCCAATATAGAATCAGGAATCATTCGTTAAAATTTTCCACCGGTTTAAGATTACCGATCTCTCCAGAACGGACCGCGTCTATCACCTGCTGGTCTCCTTCGAGTAAACGAAGAGCAATCCATCTGGTATTCGGCAGATCGGGAAATGATTGTGAAATTTTTTTATTTAATATATCCACAGCTTTCGAAACATTTTTAATTTCACCGGAAAGCCGATGCGGTTTGCAAATAAATTGTCCGGATGCAACATCGTGTATGCTCTTCAATAAGTCCTGAATTCCTACTCCCTGGCGTGCCGCTGTGGGAACAACAGGGATTCCCAGCTGCTTGGATAACTGGCGGTCATCGATCTGAATTTTATGACGCGCGGCTTCATCAATTAAATTAAGACAGAGCACAGCGCGATCGGTTATTTCAAGTACCTGGAGAACAAGGTTCAGATTTCTTTCCAGGCGTGTGGCGTCAGCAACAATTACTGTAACATCGGGTTGACCAAATAAAATAAAATCCCGTGCAATCTCCTCATCATCGCTTGTTGAAAGAAGAGAATATGTACCGGGCAGATCAACAATTTTAAACCGCTTGTCTCCAAATTTAAATCCGCCCTCAGCGCGGCCCACCGTTTTGCCCGGCCAATTGCCCGTATGCTGTTTTAGTCCCGTCAAATTGTTGAAGACAGTGCTTTTTCCGGTGTTAGGATTTCCCGCAAGAGCTACGACATAATCGAATTCAGACATATCTATTCCAAGCTTAACCAGATTTGCCAGATTGTGTGCGGGACAGGTTGCACAATTATTGTTATCAGCTGTCATATTTTTATCTTTTCACTTTAATTTTAACAAATTTTTTGAGTTCGAAAATTTCAGACAAAATCAGATCCTTTTAATGTAGATAAGATCAGCTTGTTTTTTTCTGAGAGCTATTGTTGCGCCCCTAATTTCATAACCGGTTGGATCTCCGCTTAGACTCCTGAGCAGAACTTTTACAATGGTTCCGGGCACGACTCCAAAATCTAATAACCGTCTGCGCTGCTGTCCCCGCATTGCTTTTGAAATTCCGACGACAATAGCAGCTTCATCCTGTTTGAGCGCTGAAAGCGACTCAAATTTTTGTGTAACAGTATCTTTTTCGGCAAGCGGAACCGCAGTTATGTTGGAAGCAAGAACCGGTGCAAGAAGGCACTCTTCCCCGTCGGCTTCAAACCTGATTTTGTTTTTTGAATTTTCGATAATGTGAATTTGCATTCCGGGATATAATCCCATTGCTGAAAGTTGGGCGTAAACTTCTTTTGGCTCATCTTCAATATGTATGATGGCCGCAAAAATTCCGTTATCCAGATTATTAAGTGTTATTCCCTCTCTTTTAGGTATTTCCCCGTCCACAGTTGGAATCGGATCGCCATGAGGATCGAGGAGCGGATTACCGAGTCGGGCGGCGAGCCGGTCTGCTTCCTCGTGAGAAGTTTCATGCTCCTTTGTCTCAGCCAGAGAATGCCATTCATTTTCCAGAACACTTGTATTATCGGCAAGATGCCTTTCCCATAATCTGTGTATTCTTATAATCCTGAGTGCGTAGGATCTTCCAGCTGCTGTTAAAAATATCTTATTTTCATTTGACTCAATAAGATTCATTGCTTCGAGATCAGCTACGACAATTGCTGTTTTATCACCGCCGATGGATAAACTTCCGCTTATGCTGCTTAGCGAACAATCTATACTTTTATATTCACAGTCATAAAGATGTTTTAGAGCATCCTCTATCATTTCGCGCGATCTGTCCTTTCTCATCCTTTTTATCCGGTATATAATTCCGGACTCGGGGAAAAAAAGCATGAGCAGGAGAACTAAAAATATTACTCCGGCTATTAGCATGGTAAGTGGGTCCAAGTCATTTCTCCTATTTACAGCATTTCAAAAACAATTTACATCTACATTAATTCTATATCAAGGAACGATTTATGGGTCGGAATAATTCATTTCTCACATAATGAAATTGTATTCTATGCAATTATGAAACCTAAACAATGAAATTCTTGTTTTAGACTTGTGTGAGCTAAAAAATCACTATTTTTTGAATTAAAATTTGGAGAATTAATGTCAATTACGGTTGATGCAGTAATGAAAGCTCTTAGCCACGTAAACGATCCGGATCTACACAAGGATCTTGTTACACTCGGAATGGTTAAAGATGTTAAAATAGATGGAAAAAATGTGGCGGCTACAATTGAACTTACAACTCCGGCATGTCCGCTAAAAGATAAAATCGAGCAGGATTGTCTTGAGGCGATCAAAAAAGAAATTCCAGATGCGGGATTGATTGCCATTACTATGAGCGCGAAAGTGCAGCCCAGTAAAAACAAAAGAATGAATGAGATTCTGCCCGGAGTAAAAAATACGATTGCCGTCGCAAGCGGGAAAGGCGGGGTTGGAAAAAGCACTGTGGCAGTAAATCTTGCAGTCGCATTGGCACTTGACGGTGCTAAGGTTGCTCTGATTGATGCCGACATTTATGGTCCCAGCATTCCAATGATGCTCGGAATAAATGATAAACCGATGATCTATCAGGATAAGGAAACCGCCAAGATGCTTCCTCTGGAAAATTTTGGGGTTAAACTGATGTCGATAGGATTTCTACTTGAGGATGATGCGCCTGTAATTTGGCGCGGACCGATGGCGAGCGGAGCTATCAAACAATTTATGAGTGACGTTCACTGGGGTGAATTGGATTATCT
>PGYS01000047.1 GCA_002839795.1 Ignavibacteriae bacterium HGW-Ignavibacteriae-3
ATAACACCTCCTGTAGCACCGAAGATCAATCCTGCACCGGACGCCTCTCCAAATGGATTATCAAAATCGCTCTTGGGCATTTCGGGCAAATGGATTCCTGCTTCCCGAATCATTTTTGCCATCTCACGGGTTGTGAGGCCGTAATCAACATCTTTAAATCCACTGTCATACATTTCGGGTCGGTTACATTCAAACTTCTTCGCTGAGCACGGCATCAGGGCAACAGATACTATATCTGCAGGATCAATTCCGGCTTTCCCGGCATAGAATGTTTTTATTAGAGTTCCAAACATCTGCTGGGGCGATTTTGCCGAGCTTAGATTCTCAAGATATTCAGGATAATAATGCTCAATATATTTAACCCACCCCGGCGAACATGATGTAAATTGCGGCAGGGCTACTTCCTCTTTTTTAACTAAGGCTTTGAATAGACGAATTATCAGTTCAGTTCCTTCTTCAATAATTGTTAAATCCGCAGTGAAATTCGTATCAAATACTTTATCAAAACCAATTCTTTTTAAAGCGGTGTTCAACTCGCGTGTCATAGAATGCCCCGCTCCCAATCCAAATTCTTCTCCTATTGCCGCGCGTGGCGATGGGGCGGTCTGAATAATAACATGTTTTTTAGGATCATCAATTGCCGCCCATATTTCATCTGATGGATCATTCGCCCGTAAAGCAGCTGTGGGACAACGGTTTATACATTGACCGCAATTTATACAAATAACATCATTCAGCGGTTTATTCAAAAAGGTACTTATTTGAGTTTGATCTCCTCTATTAACAGATTCAAGTACGCCCACTTCCTGTAGATCAATGCATGTTCTAACACATCTTTTACACAGGACACATTTACTCATATCGCGTATTACAGAGAATGAAGATTTATCAACTTCATAGGGCGGTTTTGAAACATGTCCGTAAGTAAAATTATCGACACCATATTCTTTTGCCAACGCCTGCAATTCGCATTTTCCATTTCTAAAACAGGAATAGCATTCACCATAATGCTCACTTAGCAGCAAATCAATTATGTTTCTCCGAGCCTTGCGAACCATTGGTGTTGAGGTTTTAATTTTCAATGGAGCAGTGATTGGATATGCACATGAGGCCTGAAGTGTTCTCATACCTTCAACTTCGATGACGCAAATCCTGCAAACTCCTGCTACACATAAATCTTCATGATTGCAAAGTGTTGGAATACTTATACCGCTCATCTTGCAGGCTTCAAGAATAGTTGTTCCCAACGGGACGGTGATTTTTTTATCGTTGATTTCAACAGTGACCGTACCGCCAATTGTTGTAAGATCCATTGGTTTTTCAATGGTCAGCGGTTTTTGACTTCCGGGTACCCTTAAGTTATCCTTACTTTCCATTAGATCCTCCATAACCATTGAATATTTCCTCTTTAAAATTTTCCAGAATTGAGAGAAAAGAATTCGGACTCGATTGACCTAATCCGCACTTTGAAGAAACCTGCATTGAGCGTCCCAAATCCTTAAGTTGATTTATATAAGCGAATGTATAATTACCTTTTTTAATCAGTTCAACCCCTTCCAATAATTTAACATTACCAATTCTGCAGGGAGTGCATTGACCGCATGATTCTTCGACAAAAAACTCCATAAAGTTTTTCAAAACGTGAAGCATATTCCGGGATTCATTGAAGATCATAATTGATCCGCCTGTGGCGGCATCCTCGTAAGCGAGTGTTCTTTCGAATTGTGATTGAGGTATACAGACACCTGACGCACCACCAACCTGTACTGCTTTAGTATTTTCGGCCTCCACAATTTTTAGTAATTCGGAGATTTTTGTTCCCCATGGCAGTTCATACACGCCGGGTTTCCGGCAGTCACCTGAGACTGAAAATAATTTTGAACCCGTTGATTTATCTGTACCATGCTTTTTAAACCATTCCCCGCCTTTGATCGCTATATGAGGAATGGACGCGAGAGTTTCAACATTGTTCACTGTTGTCGGGTATCCCATATACCCGGTTGTTACAGGGAACGGAGGTCTGTTCCTGGCTTCCCCGCGGTTTCCCTCAAGTGATTCAATTAATGCGGTTTCTTCGCCGCAGACATAAGCTCCGCTTCCCATTCTAATCTCAATATCAAAATCAAATCCATTCCTCCCTAAAATCGCTTTTCCCAAAAGCTTATCTTCTCTCATGCATTCCAGATAATCCTCCAGAGATTTTTTCATATACGCATACTCGCCCCTAAGATAAATTATACCGTTCTTAGCACCTATTATATAAGCGGCAATTACCATTCCATCAAAAACTAATTCCGGATATTCAAGAAGCAGAACACGATCTTTAAATGTTCCTGGCTCGCCTTCGTCTGCGTTACAAATAATATATTTTAAATCTGAATTAGCCGCCGAAACAATCATCCATTTTGTCGCAGTAGGAAAACCTGCACCGCCTCTCCCTTTTAGTTTTGCTTCTCGTATCTCGAACAATATATCTTCTCGTGATTTCGCTATAGCCTTTTTTATTCCTTCTCCCCTTTTGTAGGCCGAGAAGAGAACAGCACCCTTTCTGTTTTTCTTTTCCATTACTTCACCTCACTCAATATTTGAACAGCTTTTTCAGGGGTTACTTTTGAGTATACTCTTTCATTTACAAGCAGAGCCGGACCCTGATCGCACATGCCGAGACAGTTGACATATTCGAGCGTAATTTTTTTGTCTTGTGTGGTCTCTCCGAATTTAATGTTTAATTCTCTTTCCAAAGCTTTGGCCACACTCGATTTACCGGTCATATCACAAGTGATAGTCTGGCAGAGTCTAACTATATTTCTGCCCTTCGGATTAGTATTCAGAAAGGAATAAAAAGTGATAACACTGAACACTTCCACAGGATGAATATCAAGCACTCGTGCAACTTCCTGCTGAGCGAAATCCGGAATACTGTTGTGCTTTCGCTGAATATCTTGAAGGATTGGTAGTAATGATGAGCGCGATTTTCCGTATTTATCTACAAGAAATTCAATTTCTTCGGTCATAGCATTTTTTTCTAATACCAGCATTACTTTTTCTCCTTCTTTTTTTGCAACAAGTCTTCAACTTTTCGGACAAGCTCATCGGGGGAAATCGGTTTCTCCACAAAATCATCTACGGGTACCATTTCATTCTTTCCAAAATCCAAACCTATAGCTTTTGAAACAGATGTGTACATAAGGATTGGTATGGTGATTTTCTCCCTACGGAATTTTTGCGCCAGGAAAAAACCGTCATCAGGCTCATCCATCATAACGTCAAGAATTATTAAATCGGGTTTCTTTTCCTTTACAATTCTAAAACCATCTGTAGGATTATTGGCAGTTATTACACTGAATCCATTTGATTTGAGTACCAGGCTGCTTGCATCAAGAATATCCGGATCATCATCAATTACAGCTATAAGTATCATGCTTCTCTCCATTTTCTAGTTCGTATTTATATGTAAAATCATAGTGTTTGCTCTACCTATTCAGGATTCTTATTCCGCTAATACGCTACATTATAATGATCTCAATCCGTTAATTAATAGATATTCCTTTCGGTTTTCGGTGCATAGCCGGCAATGATCGCAGTATTTTTGAATAAAAACTTCTATACATTATCCGCGGTGTGTTGGATTTCTGTTTTGAAGTGTTTTGCCTTTTTATATTTAGCAAGAATTTTTGGAATCTCTTTATTGGTTGCCCTTCCGTAGTAATCCTCATTAATATTGATTACAGGGGCAATACTGCAGGCGCCAATGCAGTCTACTGTTTCAAGAGTAAATACTTTATCACGTGTAGTCTGCCCGGCTTTAATTCCTAATTCTGTTTCAAGCCCTGTCAAAATATTGGAGGATTTCTTAACGTGACAGGATACTCCGCGGCATACACGAATTACATTTTTACCGGGAGGTTTTAAACGGAATTGATCATAAAATCCAGCCAAACTATAAATCGAGCTGATGGGAAGATTTACATATTCAGCAATTGCCCTAACGTCTTTTTCCGGCAGATATCCGTACACTTCCTGAACTTCCAGCATCAGAGCTAATAAATTGTTTCTCTCATTGTGTTCATGCTTTTCTGGAATTTTCTTATCCATCAGAATCTCAGTTCTAATTTGATGATGCTTGCTATAAACATATTATATGCCAAATTAAAATGATCATTAATTCTTATTTTTGACAGAATTCACAGCTTTTTAGAAATAGAGACCAACTTTATTCCTAACCGTGAGAATTAATTTCTATTTTTTTCGGATAAATCAAATGATGTGATAATAATCAATGGTGAAAGGGTTTTCCCGGGATTAAATATTTATGAGTGATCTGAAAAGCGAGTCAATGTATATCAGAATTTGTAATGGCAATAATATTTGGCAAAGCGATTATAGTTGTTAATCCAGCATTTTCTGACTTATAATAAGATACGTCTACGATCTATCTTTTATTTTTTATTATTTGCAGTTTTTTATCTTTATCAAGTACTTCGATAGCCATTGTTTTTTTATACTTGAGATATTTATCAGAAAGAACTTTATCTGAGGTGGCTATAATCTGAATGGCCAATAGAGCGGCATTCTTGGCCCCGTCAATTGCGACCGTTGCGACTGGAACTCCGGAGGGCATTTGTACTATTGAAAGAAGCGAATCAAGTCCTTTAAGCGTTTTTGTCTGGACCGGGACACCAATGACCGGAAGAGTTGTATGTGAAGCAGTCATGCCGGGCAAGTGAGCAGAACCGCCGGCACCTGCTATAATTACTTTTATTCCCCTTCTTGCCGCTGTTTCAGCGTAAGTTTTCATCCTATTTGGTGTGCGGTGAGCCGAGACTATTTTCAGTTCATACGGTATCTTAAACTCTTTGCACACTTCGGCGGCTTTTTCCATTACTGGAAGATCAGAATCGCTTCCCATGATGATTCCAATTAGCGGTTTAGTTGCCATATACACCTCTTTAAATTTTTGCAATCAAATCAATCTCTTTGGCTTTCACCAGCAAAGAATTCATATTTTCACCGACTAATGTAATATGCCCCATTTTTCTTCCGATTCTAGAATCTGCTTTTCCATAGATATGTAGATGTATATCAGGATCATCCAGCACTTCAGAATAATTATCCAAAATTCCTTCACCGGTTTTCTTTCCCAGCAAATTAATCATTACTGAAACCGGTTTTACCATTGCTGTTGAACCGAGGGGCAATTCCAGCACAGATCTAACATGATTTTCAAACTGAGAGGTCACACAAGCCTCTATTGTATAATGACCGGAATTATGGGGACGTGGGGCCATTTCATTTACAAGAATATTTCCATTCTCCGTCAAGAACATTTCAATCCCATATATCCCGTATCCATTAACAGCCTTTACGCATTCAACAGCGATCTCCTCTGCTTTTTTGTAAATAATTGAGGAGACTTTTGCGGGCGCGAGTACAATATGGCATATATGGTCCCGCTGAATTGTTTCAACAACGGGATAAACTTTCACTTCTTTTTTTGTTCTTACAACCATAATGGCTAATTCCTTTCGGAATTTCACAAACTCTTCAGCCATTAATAAATTATGCCTTGAACTAAGTTTTTCTACTGCTGTTTTAAAATCAGATTGTTTTTTTACCTCAGCATTCCCGTAGCCATCGTAACCCATTTTACGGGATTTCAGAATAAATTTTTTACCTAAAACCGTTCTTATTTTTGAATAATCATCTGAGGATTTAATTTCAATAAATTTTGGAACCGGTATTCCTTTTTTTCTTAAAGCTGATTTTTGTAAATATTTATCCTGAATTGTCCCGATTGTTTTTGAGGACGGGATTACTTTAACGCCAAGTTTTTCAATAGATTCCAATAAATGATAATCGACAAATTCATTTTCGAGTGTTACTACATCACATGACTGGGCAAATTTTTTAAGTAGTTTCTTGTCTTCTACCCGGCCAACAAATTCGTTTTGAGTCAGCATTCCGGCCGGTGATTTTTTTGTTTTTTCCAATACAACAATATCAAGTCCTAATTTGTAAGCTTGATATGCGCTCATTCTTGCAAGTTGACCGCCCCCCAATATTCCTATTTTTTTTTGACTTCTTTTATTCATTAAGGCATGTTTTCTTTACTTAAAAGATAAATTGAACATTTCTAATAACCAACTCGCATATAAAAAAAAACGCAGCCACAAATCGACTGCGATAAAAGATCTTTACATGATATTAATTATTATCGTCTGGATATTGAGCCAACACCGGAAACATCAGTTTTCGTTTTCTGAGGGTTTCCATAATAGTCTATGGATCCAACGCCAGATACTGAAGCGTCAAGAGATCTTGAGGCGAATACATTGGCGCTTGCCGCACCGCTCACAGATATTCGTACATCCTTTGCTTTAAGATTTTTAGCGTTGATATTTCCTGCTCCGGAAAGTTCCGCCTTCAATTTTTCAACTTCCCCGCTCATGTCGATATTCCCCGCACCGCTTAACTCAACATGAAATTCGTCAGTTGAAATATTATCCACATTAACATTATTTGCTCCGGAAACCTCGATCCTATCTAGAACGGGCGTTGTGATCTCAATAATAACCTCTTTCCTCGGAGAAATATTTTTCCGTGTGTCAATTTCAAGAGTATTTCCGCTCACACGTGTTCTTATAAAACCAAGCAGATTCTCCTCCGCAGATACATTCAGAGAAGTATTATTACCTACCTTGACACGGATAGTGAATGCGCCCCCGGCATCAATTCTGCTGAATTCACCCACATTTCTTGATTCATCCTTAATTCTGCCGTTACCCCGGACTCCCCAGAATCCGCATCCGGTGGCAATAAACGCAAATAAGAGGGCAAATGAGATTAATTTTACTTTCATGGCGTATTGTCTCCAAACTTTGGAATTTAGACGTATACTTATGCAAATGGTTTATTATTATAGCAAAAAAGATTACTAATTTCTGTAAATCCGCTTAAGTTATTATATTAACTCTACGAAAATAAGACTAGCATATTTATATTAATTTTAGGTCATATTGATCGACGAAGAATTAAATACACTTCAGGCGGAAGCTTATGATCATCTTTGGAATGGAAGATTCAGATTAGCCTTAAATCTTGCTGAAAAGGTTTATCAGTCCAGACCGGATGACAGTGATGCTGCTATATGCTATGCATGGGCATTATTAGAAAACGGCAATCCGATTAAAGCAATGGAGTACGCAAATCTCTCTGTAGAATTAAAAGGTGATTCTATCAAGGCCCGCGTGTACAGAGCATATATTCTGTACCGAATGAGTATTTTCGAAGGTGCTATTGCCGATACAGAGCAATCTATAGATAAACAAAAAGAAATCCTCGCCTGGACTTACTTAAACAGGGCAAGATCGTACGCCGGACTGCAAAAATTTGATGATGCAAATATTACACTTGAACTTGCCCTCATAATTGATAATGGCAGGAACCCTCTCTGGAACGAATTGGGGCATTTTATTGAACTTGCCAACCTGATTCATTCAAATAAAAAACAAATTAATTCCAAAACATGCGACGAACTTTTGATTGAATCTGCTAAAGCTCTCAAATCAAAAGAATACTGGTTTTCCTTATTCGTCTCGAGAAAAATATTAGAAAAATTCAATAACGATGAAGCTCACTTAATCGAACTGGAATCAATGTTATATCTCTTTCAGTTAAAACCTGCTTTGAAAAAAGCCGGTTCGATTGAAGGAAAGTTTAAAAGGAATGAAAGGTTCCTAAACATTAACAATGCTCTAAAAAAATACTCTAAACTTGAGTATGAACACGATTCCGATTTGGATGCTGTCCGAAGAACGACGAAAGACAGAAAAATCACGCAAACATATATTGATACACAGCTGAAGACTAATTTAATATGCTACCCCAACGATTATGTGAATATAGGTTCGATTAAATTATTTGATCTGATGGTTGAATCATCATCAGGAACCCGCAATTACTGCAAAGTCTTCAGTAATTCAATTAAGAAAATTGGTGCTGAAATTATTTTCGTTAATCCTTTTTTTAACAAATCAGACACAAATTTTAACTGTTCCGTAGTCTGGTATTTAAATGATTTTGAGATTGGGCGAAATGATTTCCAGATGAACGTCAAGAAAGAGTGGGATTCCGTTATTTTTGTTCAGTCATTGGGATCTCAGAGAAATAGCATTTGGAAATCAGGACAATGCAAAATTGAATTCTATCTGAATAATTTTAAGGTTGGAGAAAGATTTTTTGGCGTAGACACTTCATCCGTATTCGAGACAGATGAAAAAACAGCGCCCGCTAATAAAACAGAAGCGTTCCGATCCATCAAGGAGGAAAAAACAAGAGTAATTCCCACCCCTACTCATAAATCTTTAGATGAACTCTTAAAAGAATTGGATAGTTTTACCGGACTTCACAGCATCAAAGAAGCGGTAAAAAGTTTTGTTTCATACCTTGAATTTTTAAAAGAACGTAAACGTCTTGGATTAAAAGCTGAAGAGAGAATCGCTATAAACGCCGTGTTTCTTGGAAATCCGGGGACCGGTAAAACAACTGTAGCGAGAATGCTTGGTGATATATTTTATGCTCTCGGAATTCTTCCTAATGGTCATGTTGTGGAAGTCGACCGTTCTGCCCTTGTAGGTCAATATATTGGCGAGACTGCTCAAAAGACCGAAAAAATAATCAACGATGCAATCGGCGGCGTTCTTTTCATTGATGAAGCATACACATTAATAAAAAAGGGTGGTGCTCAGGATTTTGGTCAGGAAGCAATCGATATCCTTTTGAAAAGAATGGAGGATCGTAAAGGAGAATTTTTTGTAATAGTTGCCGGTTATCCCGAAGAAATGGAAGGATTTTTAAATTCCAATCCTGGATTGAAGTCGCGTTTCTCACAAACTTTCGTCTTTGAAGATTATTCTCCCGATGAACTGATAATTATTTTCAAGGAACTTCTGCAAAAAGAGGATTATACCATTTCCGCAGATGCTGAAGATCTCCTTAGAAAAGAATTTATCTCACTCTTCAGAGCAAGAGACAAGTCATTTGGAAATGCCCGGCTCGTCCGCAAATTATTTGAGGAAGCGAAAAGAAATCTTGGGAAACTATGTCTTGAAATTCCCGAGGATCAGAGAACGAAAGAACTGATAACGACGTTTACGACCGATGTTGTAAAAGCTACATTATCAAAACGCAGTTCCAATGCTGTCAAGATACCAATAAATGAAGAAGCTTTGAGTGAAATACTCGAAGAACTGGATAATCTTGTCGGTCTGGATTCAGTTAAAAAAGAAATTAATGATATGGTTAAACTTGCCCGATATTTTGTTGAACAGGGCGAGGATATCAAAAAAGTATTCAATGATCATATTCTTTTCTTGGGTAATCCGGGAACAGGAAAAACTACTGTCGCGCGTATTTTTGCCCGCATCTATTCAGCACTTGGAATACTGTCTAAGGGACATCTTGTAGAAACCGACCGCCAGGGGCTTGTAGCGGGTTACGTTGGGCAAACAGCAGAAAAAACAACAAAGCTGATAGATAAATCCATCGGCGGAATGCTTTTTATTGACGAGGCATACGCTCTTGTTAAACCAAATGATTCAGGCGGAGATTTCGGCAAGGAAGCAATTGATATTTTATTGAAGAGGATGGAAGATGAAAGGGGTAAGTTCAATGTTATCGCTGCCGGTTATACAGATGAAATGCAAAGATTCGTTGCCGGAAATCCCGGAATTCAGTCGCGCTTTAGCAAATCATTTACATTTGAGGACTACTCCCCCGCCGAGCTGATGGAGATTGTTAACCGCACTTTAATACGGGAAAAGAAAAAAATATCCGAGGAAGCCAACAATAAATTATTGAGGCATTTTGAGGAGCTCTTCAAAAATCGTGATAAGAAATTCGGCAACGCGAGAATTGTAAGGAATATCCTCGATTCCGTTAGACAGAAAATGCTCCTCCGTCTTTCCGATATTCCAACGGAAGAACGTGATGAATACAAATTGAATACGATTGAGCTCACCGATATAACGGATGTTTTAAACCGCGAAGTCGAAGCAAAACAATTCGAAGTGCAGGGCGATCCCCTCAGACTGCAGGAATATATTGACGAACTGAATCAAATGATCGGATTGGAAAATGTTAAGCGAGATATCTATAAGCTGATAAGTTTTTCAAAAATATCTCAATTGAAAAAAGAACGTGGACTGCAATCGGTTGAACGCAATCTGCATTCAATTTTTATAGGTAATGAAGGTACCGGTAAAAAGTCAATCGCCAGGCTGATGAGCAAAATATTCAAGGAGCTTGGAATCTTAAGAAAAGGTCATTTTGTTGAAGTGGACCGGGCAGATCTTGTGGCAGGCTATCAGGATCAGACTACTATAAAAACCGACAAGATAATTCAACAGGCGCTTGATGGAACTTTGTTTATTAGCGATGCACATAATTTATTTACTTCCGATAATAATTACGGGCAGGAGGCTGTTGAGATTCTTTTAAAAAGAATGCTTGATTATCGCGGGAGATTATTTGTAATTCTTACGGGCAAAAGTGAAGAGATGAACAGGGTTATTAAAACTAATCCCGGATTGTCTGCTTATTTTCCGAACTTATTTGAATTTGAGGATTATTCTCCGATGCAGCTTTTGTGTATAGCTGCGGGTATCGCCGAACAAAATGGTTATGCATTGGATGAAGGTGCTTTACAGGAATTACTTGAAAGATTTCAATCTATTAATTCAGTCCGCGGACCCGGCTCAAGGAATGGTATTCTGGCCAAAAACACACTTTATGCTGCTATCACTAATCAGGAAGAGCGGATATTTAATATTTATGAGCTGGATGACGTAGATTTAAAAACCATTACTTTAGAGGATGTTCAACGTATCAAGTTCTAACCCTCCAATAAAATCCAAAGGCTTTATGTTAAAACTGATTAATCTCGAGAAAAAGTTTGGGAGTTTTAAAGCTGTAAATAAAATCAATCTTTCAATAAATAAAAGTGAGTTGTTCGGATTTCTCGGTCCTAATGGAGCCGGGAAGACTACAACAATTAAAATGATTGCAGGATTGCTTGCGCCATCCGGCGGAAAGATTATTCTCAATGGATTTGATGTATGGCAGAAACCTCTAGAATCAAAAAAGAAAATCGGTTTTATTCCTGATCAGCCGTTTCTCTACGATAAGCTAACCGGACGCGAATTTCTCTACTTCAGCGGCGGATTATATTCACTATCTAAGGAAACCATCAAGATAAAGATAGATGAGCTGATTGATAAGCTGAAAATAGGAACGTGGATTGATAAACGTACTGAAGAATATTCGCAGGGAATGAGGCAAAGGATTGTGATCGCCTCAGCGCTGCTGCATGGACCGAGTTTCATCCTGGTTGATGAACCTATGGTGGGTCTTGATCCTCAAAGCGCCTATGATGTTAAAAAAATATTTCTCGAACTTGTACAAAATGGAACTACGGTATTTATGTCGACTCACAGTCTCAATGTAGTTGAAGAGATTTGCACGCATGTTGGCATTATCAATAAAGGTAATTTGATATTCCAGGATAATATTGATTCTCTTAAATCAATGATAAACGGGCCGAATAAAAACTTTGAGGACTTGTTTATTCAATTGACTAATGAAGAATAATTAATGGGTCAGATACTTCACATAATAAAATATAAGATATTATCATTCACCAGATTTGAATCGGATCTGACGCCGGCTAATGTAATAAAAAACATTGCCGGTGCAATAATCTATTCTGCTTTTGCAGCAGGCAGTTTTATTTTTATTCATAAATTTATTGCTTTCTTATTGGTTGATATTAAAGTCGGTCTCTTTTTGCTTCATCAATTCATCTCTATAATCTTCTATATTTTATTCATTACAATAAATATCGGGAATATGATAGTATCATATTCAACATTATACAAATCAAATGAGGTGACTCATCTTTTATCTAAACCGGTACAGCCAGTTAAGATATTTTTAATAAAATTTTTCGATAATTTTTTTTACAGTTCATCAACATTACTCATGATTGTGTTCTCTATTCTTGCCGGATATGTTTATTATTTCAGTCTCGGGATAGAGGCGTTTCTTCTTCTTCTCATAAATTCCGTTGCCTTCATGCTAAGCGCAGCATCTTTAGGGGTGATTATACTTTTAATTACCATCAGGGCGGCGGACCGGTTCGGAATAAAGATAGTACTATATACTCTGGCTTCCTTATACATACTTGCCATATTTTTGTTTTTTCAAATTAATTCCCCAAAAACGCTTGTAACAGCCGTAATGAAATACTATCCTCTTATTTCCAAGGATAATTATTTAAGTGAATTGATTCCCGATATAATTAAATTTCTTCCAAACGAATGGCTTTCACAATCCGCTTATTGGCTGGTGAAAGGTAATATCAATAATTCTCTCCAATATTTAGTCTACCAGATATTGCTTACCATTGTATTTTTAGGAATTGCTGCGACCCTCGGTTATAAATGGTATTTTAGAACCTGGCTGCTTAACACCAGAATGAACGCAGAGTTAAGTTCTAATCGTAATTCCAGCTTACCTTTGTTTTCTTTCCGGAAAACATCCTCCCTTTCTCCCTTGTCGGATTCAGTCCTTAAACGTGAATTATTTTTATTTATGAGAGAACCCAGCCAAGTATTTCATTCGATTGTATTCTTTTTCCTTGTTGTTATTTTTATAACAAGTGTGGCCGGTATCAATTTTGTTGGTTTAGGCAATTACAACCTTCAGACCATGATCTACTTTTCGATATTTATTTTCAATTTATTATTTATTTCAACTCTTGCTCTCAGATTTATTTTTCCATTGATAAGTCTGGAGGGAGAAGCATTCTGGAAAGTAAGATCATCGCCCGTTAATCCTTCACAAATATTGTTTAGAAAATTAATTCCGTACACTTCCATTATTATAATAATCAGTATTGGCGTAAGCTATTATTCCAATCATAATTTTACTCCTGAACTTATTTTAGTTGCAATGACAATAACATTATTATCGGCGCTTGTCATCATCTCAATTAATTTCGGAATGGGAGGGTTGTTTGCAAATTACAAGGAGAAGAATGTAATAAGACTGGCTTCGTCGCAGGGAGCTTCGCTCTCTTTCTTACTCAATATTGTATTTATGCTGTTTCTGGTAATAACCTTATATAAACCGCTAAGTCAAATGTTTCTCTTCATCATGATAAAAAAAGAATTCACGTTTCAGATGTTCTACTATAATCTTGTCCCTGTAATAGTCATATCGGTATCTCTGTCTATCATATTTTTGAAAATAGCAGTGAATTCATTAAAAAAGGATTTATAGAATCATTCCATCCGGATCTATTATGTGAAATATGTTTTTCTGATTTTACCCGCTGTCAACACCGTCATTCTTCTGGTTATAAATCTGGGAATTATAGAGAGCACCTTGTTCATAAAACCGTCAACAACACTCATCCTTTTTCCCAGATGTTTCAGTGCTGTATCTACAACTTGACTCACATCACGGGGGTAAGGACCCGCGGAAGTGTTAGCTACTTTTTGAAATTCGGTTTTAGTGCCACCCGGATTCAGCGCCAGGACATCAATGTTATACTTTTTTAATTCATACCAGAGACCTTCACCCATGAAAAGATTAAATGCTTTTGTGGCAGAATATGATGTGGTAAACGGAGTCGGCTGGTATCCTACCAAGCTGCCTAAAAATATTATCGCCCCCTTTTTCCGATTCACCATTCCCTGAAGAATATTGTGTGTGATTATTGTAGGCGCCAGACAATTGACTGAGATCATATCAATCTGATTTTTAAGTTCGGCTTTCTGAAATTCGCCGTTGTATCCAAATCCGGCATTATTTACAAGAATTGAAATTTCTCTGTCACCTATATAGCTTTGAAGTTTTACTATAAAATTCGGCTCTGATAAATCGACCGGTGCAGATACTACCTCAATATCATTTTTTGTTTTTAATTCAGCGGCAAGCTTATTTAATTTTTCTTCCCGTCTCGCAACCAGTATCAAATTAATATTTTCAGATGCAAATCTTTTAGCGAACTCCTCTCCTATTCCTGCCGATGCGCCGGTAATCAGTGCCCAAACGCCATATTTTTCTTTAAGTAACATTTTAGTCTCCGCTTAATAATATTCTATAGGTTTAATATCTTGATTGTAATCGTTGAATTTTCCATTGATAATTACTTAAATCGTCAGCATATTCATTATAACAATCAGAGATGATTATGAAAAATATATCAACTTTTATGATTATTCTTACAATTATTTCCTCATCAGTTATTCACGCTCAAAAAGAGAATAATTCAAAGATCAAAATTATCTCCACGAAGGATGCCCCTTCGGCGATAGGACCCTACTCTCAGGCAGTAAGATATGGCGATTTTCTATTTTTATCCGGACAGATTTCCATCGATCCCGTCACTTCTTCAGTTGTTGGTGACAATATAGAATCTCAGACGGAACAAATATTCAGGAATATAAGAGCAGTACTTGCCGAAGAAAATCTTTCATTAAGAAATGTTGTAAAATGCACTGTATTCATGAAAAATCTTGATGATTTCGCGAGGATGAATGCGATCTACGCCGCAGAGTTTGGCGATCATAAACCCGCTCGCTCCACCGTGCAGGCAGCCCGTATACCAAAGGATGTTCTTATAGAGATTGAGTGTATAGCAGCGGATGGTGAGAAAGAATAGCATGTGCGGCAAATGCGCATACACCAGGATAATAAGTAAATTATTCCCCGCCAATTCCCTGAATATGTTTTTGGGCACAGCGGTTTGTATCGTATTACTTTCATGTTCTTCCGGAATAAGGCCGCCTGAGATCTACTCCTCTTATGGTAAAAGAAATTATATTTTCTGGTCAGAGACAAGAATACTTAAATGGGCGGATTTTCAGGGGAGCACTCCATACCTGTTGAATAATGAGATTAACGTCATCAGATATGCAGAGATCAACCGATTGAATCTATTTGGGCCTACGGGATTTACCGCCGCTACAATTTTTGATAAGACTAAATCTTTTGTGAAAGAAGAGGCACAGACAGACACGCGTCTTTTGTATTATCAGATCATCTTTAATATTCACGAATTGTATACGAGAAAGTTTCGCCGCCATTATGAGTCTGTTGATTTCGGATTATTCAATCTTAAAAGTGATTTCAATAAAACTAAAATAAATTATGATAAAGAATCCTATGAGAGGACCGAACAATTGAAAAAGGAAAGCAATGACGGAGAAAATAAAAAAGTTATATCTGAATGGAATGTAAAAATCAAATCTGAATTAGACCAGCTGATTCATTATATCGTATTGTTTTAATCCCCGGGTGACGCAAGGGATACGAATTATTATTGGGACTAATCTGTAATTACTCTGCTTCTCAGAATAATTACTTGAACAAAGGCACTCCGATTGAAGCGCTGGGTTCCATTATATTCAGAAGATTTGCAACCGTAGCGGCTATATCAACGATATAAACCAATGAATTATTTCTTTGTTTGGGAATGTGCCATCCATAAAAAAGGAGGGGTACGTGGGTATCATATGAATAGACGGATGAATGTGTGGTCCCCTGAGAGAGAAAATTAGGAAGATAGCCGGGTTGGAGATTAAAAAATAAATCCCCTGATCGAACAGGATTAAATCCGTTAAGGATCATATTAGATGACCCTCGATGCGAAACCATTTTTTCGAGATCGTCACGCTTGAATATTGAAGTCACCGCACTGAAATTATCTCTTATATAATCCGCATACTTAACTTCCAGATCATGAATGTCAAGATTATTCTTTTTGATTCTGTCCCGGTTAAAATAGATCTGTTTGTTTGATATGTTTTCAATCAAATCAACATTTCCATAATTCCTAAGAGAAAATGACTTTAAGGAGTCAATGAATAATTTATTATTTAATTCTCCTGCAGGATATCCTTTTTCTTTCAAGAAGCCCGGCGTGTCAATACCCGCATGATCTGCTGTCAGGAATAAAAGATAATTACCAGCTCCAACCTGTTGATCCAGAGCGCTCAGCAGATCGGCTATGAGTGAGTCGAGTTTAATGTAATTATCCTGATTCTCGTAAGATAATGAACCATAATCATGCGCCACGTGATCTGTGGACGAAAAACTTACCGCCATAAAATCTGTCTGTCCGCGTTTCCCCAATTTTTCATTTACAAGGGCGGCCTTTGCAAATTCCTGTACTATATTGTTCCCAAATGGTGTTGTTTCAAAAAGATCAAACTTTTCACTTTCTGACAGGTGATCAAATTTATGGGGGAATGTTGTTTTACCTTCTTTAAAAACATCTTTTTCATAGGGTGAATCATCCGGTGAACTTATCATATAATCTGATTCCGGCCGCGATAAATTCCAGCCCTTTGCTAAATAATGAGCCACAAGTTTTCTGGAATTGAATTCATCAACCCATTCCGGCAAAACTTGAATATAGTATGATGAAGAGATCATATCGCCGGTTTTAATGTTGTACCAGTACGCACCATCGGCTGCATGTCCGCCGGGAATTACTGCACCCCTGTTCTTAAGTGAAATTGCGATTACCTTTGACTGCTGGTTCGTAGCAAGTTTTAATTGATCTGTTATCGTGGTGGACAAAAGATTTCTTGGAGACATCTGCCCTTCCCTGTCATTACTTCCTACACTTCTTACGGAGGAATCGCTAACGCAGTAGATCATCTTTCTGCTTTTTTTATCATAATAATCATTCCCGATTATTCCATGGAAAAACGGAGTAGTACCAGTATAAATTGTTGCATGACCGGGAGCAGTATTTGTAGGCGAGTAATTAAAATGCGCGAAGGTAAAATTCGCACCCTCACTCATTAACCGCTTGAAGCCGCCATTACTGAAGTATGGTTCGAACCTGTAGAGATAATCATAACGCATCTGGTCAACCACAATTCCTACTACTAATTTCGGTTTTTCATGCTGTTGAGAGAAGGCAGAACTAAATAGAATAAAAACAAATAAGAGCGATAAAAAAAGATATTTCAGTTTCATGTTTATAAAGTTTTAGTGTGGAAATTCCCGAAAAGAAATAATATGAAGAGATACTTCAGATCATCTCACTTAATAGTTCAGGTCGAGGTTGAGGTATAACAATTTTATTAACTAACAATCCTTTATCCGCCACAACTTTGGCTCCGGACTCTACGGCGCTTGTAACGGCCGCAACTTCACCTGTAAGCGTGCAGAACGCTTTGCCTCCAAGCGCCATGGCAAGACGGATTTCTATAATACGGACGTTTGCCGATTTTATGGCGGCCTCAGCCCCTTCTATTAATGAAGCGACAGAAAATGATTCTATAATTCCGAGTGCTTCGAGCAGAGTGACATTTGAGTGACCCGAAAGCGCCGGGAATATATCAGGATGAACATTAGGAATAACAAATGTATCGATTACCGCAAAATCAATCTGGCTGGAGGCGGCATCAACAGATGCCTGAACGGCCGCAACATCGCCTCCGATCAGTACAATATATTTTCCGGAACAAATTGTTCTTGAAAGTATCAGTTCAACTTCGGAAGTCTTTAACATTATATCGGCAGCTTGCATTCCTGCCGCAATACTTGTCATTTCAATTAAGCCAAGCGAGTTCATTACCATAATAAGCACCTTTCTTAGTATTCTATTTATTAGCTGTTGAACTAAAGTTAAGAATTATTTTGCGATCTTAATAAATTCTTCAGAAACATGAGTTACTCTTCCGGAGATCGAAGCATGAATTTTAGCTCCAAGACTGCCTGCCTCAATATCGGCAATCAATTGACCTTTAATGACACTCTCTCCAAGTTTAACCAGACTTTTTGCCGGGGTTCCCAGATGCTGCTTAAGCAGAATTTTTACCTGAGAGACCGCAGGAGACTCTTTTGTAAACGGAGTATGAGCATCATATTGTAACAGATCCATCCTTTTCATTAATTGTTTGAGCGGAACCCGTCGTCCCTCCTTAATCGGATGAACTTTGACCGGTTTCTGCTGTTCATATCTCATTCCCAATTTTTTATTTTCAACTTTCCCCTGATCACATGCCTCACGCGGATATAAATCTTCCGGACATGCATATAAAGAGCATAATCCGCAGGAGCAGCAAAGATCCGCATACTGATTCCATACGTTGCTTCCTGTGGTCGAGAATCCAAGCGAGCGCATCACCTTATGAGGTTGAACATCATACCCTAAAAGATACCTTGGACAAAACTCGGTACAGTAGCTGCATTGATCACAGGCGGATTTTCCAATTCTATTTTTATCCTCAATCGGTCTCTTAGTCCGGTCTATCAGATAATGATCCGAAGGAAGGACTATAATGCCCGCGGTTGTTTTTGTAACGGTTTCAGAAAGATCGAACGTGAGTCTCCCCATCAGGATTCCGCTTATAAAAATACCGTAATCTTCTATCGCGGCGCCGCCGGCATGCTCAAGAACATCTTTCAAACTTGTTCCGACCGGGACAAAAAATGTTGAAGGTTTTTTGACGCACCCCGCAACGCAGACAAATTTTTGTGTGACGGGTAAATCCTTGACTGCGTTTGATATATTTAAGAAAGTCTCTACATTATTCACAACGCAACCCACATCCAGAGGCAGACCGTATGGAGGGATCAACCTTTTAGTGGCGGCATAGACCAATTCATATTCATCACCGCTTGGATAGAAATCGCCCAAAAGACAACTTTCAATTTTTCCATTCGAATATTTATTTTCTATGGCTTCAATCGCCTCACCGTTTTTCGCTTTAATGCCGAAGTAGGTTCTTTTTGCAGATGTTTGATTCGCCATCAATTCGGCTCCATGCACTATATCAGCCGCAAAGTTTTTCATCAACTCGAAGTCTTTATGGATTAAGGGCTCGCACTCAGCGCCATTGACCAATACAAATTCAACTTTAGATTTTGCCTTAACATGGGTGGGAAAACCTGCGCCTCCTGCACCAACTACGCCTGCATCAAATATTTTTTGAACGAGATCCATATTATCCGTTTCTTTTAATAACGACTATTGTTTTGTCATCCTGATATTTACTGTCATTAGTGCTGAACTTTAGCAAGTCATCCAGAATAATTGAAGTTATCTCTTTCGGTGTATGGTCAACAGAATCCTGAATAATTTTCTTCAATCTTTCTTCACCGTAAAAATCGTATTTCTCATTGGCAGATTCAACTATACCGTCAGAATATATTACAAGGATATCTCCCTTTTTAAAGTTTATATGATCAGTTTCATATTTCGAATTAGGTGCCGGTCCAAGAAGAGGCCCTGTCGGATCCAGAAGCAATACTTCACCGGTTTTCTTTCTGAAAAAGAAAGGCGGATTATGCCCGGCATTGGCATAGAGGAATAAACCTTTCTTATCGTTGGATATTTCACCGTAAAATAAAGTTGTGAATTTATCATCACTGAAAATTTTATTAACAAGTTGATTCAGGCGGAAGAGCATTGGGGATATTTTGATTTGGAATGTACTAGCCATTCGAAGAGCGCCCGATATATACATGGCTTCTGCCGCTGCGCCTAAACCCTTTGATGCTGCATCCCCGACCACAATTCCCAATCTCTCCTCATCATCGCCGATCTTTAGATAATCATAAAAATCGCCGGCAACTATTTCGGCAGGTATAGTTACACCGAATAAATCGTAGTCGAAAAATTTCATTTCATGGGCCGGAAGAATGCTCCTTTGAAGCTGCTTGGCCTTGTCAATATCCGCGATCAAATTTTTTCTCGATCGGCTCAGGAATGTTTCATTTAGCTTGGAGGTCAAAACAGTGGCAACAATGTTCAACGTGTATCTTAAATCGTCTCCTATCAGATCGCTGTTAACAGCAATCATATATTCGTAATACATTTTTTCTCCGACTCTCACTTTTCTTCCAACACCGGCGGCGGAATACTTGAATATCCCCTTACTCATTAATGTTGTATTTGTTTCATCGGCGAGAATTGACCGCTCGACGGATACTTTATCGAATATGGGATTTTCCTCAATGTGCAGAAGAAAATCTTCTGTAATTTTTTGTACGTTTCCTACCTGGAATAAAATTCTATATGCATTCTTGGTAGGATCCAATTTCCAGATTCTTCCGCCGGTAAATTTTATTTGTTCGTTCGCAATTATCTGATTGAGAACATCGGCGAGAAGCTCATGCTCGTTTGAAAATTTCTGTGAAGCAACTGACTCAATAGTTCTGTATAATTTTTTTTGATCCATTTGTATTTTTATTCCGAATAACGATTTATAATATTCTGAAGCACATTCCTGCAAACCAAATTAAATTCATTCGATTTGAAAGAATTCATCAAGCTGTTAATAGTTGGCCGGTAAACACCTTTGGCCGCATATCCGCCGCCTTCAAATACTCCGATTTTGTCCTGGTACTTTTCTTCAACCGGAGTAGGAATAGGTGTCCCGGGTTCAATTAATTTTTTCCATTTACTGTCAAAATCCACCAGCGTGGTTAGATTTGCCTCCCACGGTTCCACATCGGGAGGATACATATCCTGATAAGTGGCGTCACTGCCGTATTCATCGGCAAGACCTGCCAGACCGTGAGCAAATTCATGAACAAAAACCTGTTTGGCGGCTTTATTGTCAACGCATGTCATTGAATAAAAATTGTAAATGGCACCGCCTCCATATTTTTCTGTGTTCACCATAATGAAAATCTGATCATAGGGCGCGTTCGCCGCAACATCACGGACAACATGATAATCTGCGGTCATAAGATATCTTTCGCTGTCGAATGTATAGAATCGGGAGTTCAGTAAGGTTTGAACCCAGATATTATTGCCGGGTATATCGGCTCCTGATTCACCTGACGGAGCTTCAATTCCCCAGATATTGATCTTACCTTTATTTTCTTTAAAGGGGGAATATTCGAAGAGATATCCGGAAAATCTTTCGCAATCCTTACGAAATTTTTCCATCTCGTTTTTCGTATAGCCCTCCGGTACAAAGACTATATCAAGTTTTGAAACCGGATCACCCGAGTAATGCACTTTAAAATTCTCAAACGGTTTTATTTTTTCAGTAATTATAAAATGATTTTTAGGATCAACGGAGTATTCAAGTATTTTTACAAAATTATTTTTTTTATCCCTCCGGTACAGATCCAATCTTACATAATTTTTAGGAAACGGCATTAAAATTGAACCCTCAAAAGATCTGGTAATTGCCTTAGACTCCTCTGTTGTCTGCCATTCCTGAAACAATGTCGAAAATCCGTTAGAGTAGATTAATTTACCGGAAACAGAATCAAAAACTTTAAAGAAGTAATAGCCATAACCCATTTCATCAATTAAATTTGTCTTTGAACCGCTCCACTCCCCCTCCTTAACCATTTTGTCGAATGATATAGTCTCTGAAGTTTTATTCCCGGTATGGTAGAAATCAAAACGAAGAGTTTCACCGGTAAAATAATCTCCATAATTAACTTGTGCGTTTAACGAAGCTACATAACAGAATAATAAAAAAAATAATCTTTTCATTTTATCCGTCCCAATTTGTTATGCTGATATTTTTCTTGAACCTGGTTTAACGACCTGAATGTTTTCTTTGCACAACGGACATTCTTCCGGCGGATAAGAAACTACCTCCAGCTGTAGAGTACTGAACTGCGGAACTCCAAATTTCACACTATTGTTGCTTCTATCAACGATAAATCCCACGCCCGCAATTATCCCGCCGTTGTTTTTAACTATATCCATAACTTCAAATACCGATCCGCCTGTAGTTACAACATCTTCGCAAATTAAATATTTTTTGCCCTCTTCGATCTGAAATCCGCGGCGGAGTGTTAATGATTTACCATCCCGTTCGGCAAATATGGATTGTTTACCCAGCAGTCTTGCAACTTCCTGTCCTACTATTATTCCGCCGATAGCGGGAGAAAAAACATAATCAATTTCATAGTC
>PGYS01000193.1 GCA_002839795.1 Ignavibacteriae bacterium HGW-Ignavibacteriae-3
ACAGAAGAATATTATCGGCAATCTTTTTGATCTCGTCGGGATTATGTCTTTTCTGATCCGGTAGAGGAGTTATATCCTTTGCCTCGTCATTAATATCGTACCAGTGATGCGAACTGTCATAAAATCCACTAATTGAGATTGATCCGTCTGACGTTCTTATCTGAGCAACTATTACCGCACAAGACATCATCAGTGCAATAATTAATGATTTAAAGATTGACATTTACGACCTCAGTATACAAATCACATCGAATAAACTTGATGGCACATAATTATTTTTGATATTTTTTAATTACTAAATATTTCAGCTCTTTATCACCGGGATTCCTGATTCCATGTTCAACATTCGAAGGACAGTAAAAACTTGTATATGGACCAACAGATTTCCATTCACCCTGCAAAAATACTTCTGCCCTGCCTTCCAATATAAAAAAGAACTCATCTTCAGCATGCACATGCGGCGCATGGGTGGCCTGATGCGGCGCCACGACGCTCATTTTCAACGTTCTGCCATCGATGAAATCTTTATCGACAAACCAGAATTGATAACCGGCGTCGGTCTTAACAATCTTGTCCATCGAGAATTCAGTAATGCAGTTTTCTAAAGTATATTTCGAGGAGAGTGAATCAGTGCTTCCTGTTGGCGAAACGTCAGACTGGGCATTTGCAGTAAACCACAAGTTCCCAAGCAGTAGCAGAACAACGGTTCTTATCATATATACTTTTCTTTTCAAAACGACCTCCGATGAAACTATTTCTGATGTCCATTAATAATTGGATGCAAAAATATAAATAGATCATGGTGCAAACTCAATCGGAGATGCAGGTAAGTCGTTCCTCTTTTTATTAAATTTGTAACGGGAAAAACTAAAAATGAAAAAAACACTCTTAATAATATTATTCTGGGCATGCTTTTATACTGCCGGTGCGCAGAACTTGAAAAATGAACCCGGTACCGAAGCACGCGTAATCATTCATACCAAAATTGAATTGAAATCCCTACGGGGAGTAAGCCCGGTTCTCTGGGAAAATAATATTTATACGAGCGACTCTTCCGGAGCGGTAACATGTTTTGACAGCACCGGTCATATCGTTTGGCGTAATAATTTACCAGCGGAGATAATATCCGAGCCGCTGGTTACAGACGGTGCAGTAACTGTTGCAACCGTTAATGGAGAAATTATTTCTTTGATTGCCCATACCGGAGAACAGCTGCAATCGTTAGGGATTGATGATAGTATTTCAACGAATCTAACACCGATTCAATATGACGGAGATAAAGAATTATTCCTCCCCAAAGAATCCGAATCGAGAACGGCTATAGTATTTGGAACATCATCGGGCGCGATTTACTGTCTTGATCTTGAAACACTCCAGGAATACTGGCGGAACAATGATTTGAGAGGGAAAATTACTCAATCACCTCTTATTGTTAAGAACAAGATCCTTTATACGGGCAGCGACGGATATCTGTATTCGATAGATGCGAGAAACGGTTTATTGAACTGGCGCTGGAAAGAAACTGAGAGTACGGATTTTTCGGAGGCCAAATTAATATGCGACGGAAAAAAAGTTTTTGTTATCTCGAATGACTCGCAGATTTACTGTATCGATTTGCTGCTCGGTAAACTTCTCTGGAAAAATGATAAATTTATTATTCTTCCCGAAATCGGACAATCTGAAGACGGTAAAAATCTTTTCGTAAAAACCGGGGATAAAAGATTTTTCCTGATGTCGGCTTCCAACGGCGTGGTATTAAGGCAATTGAAACGCCCCGATGACTTCGACTCTCTGCACGTGCCGCCGCTGGAATACAATGGCAATATTTATTTTACCGACAAAAATTCCATCTACTCTTTGGATAATAAATTAAATGAGGGATTAGTCTTTAGTTCAGACGATGGCTGGATAAATATTTTTCGGCAGGTAAGCGAAACGAAATTTCTTGCGACTACCGTTTCAGGGACAATTCTAATATTCGGGATAAGGTAAAGACTTGGGTAATTTTGAAGGGATAATATTTGATATCGACGGAACTTTAACATCCACAAATGAACTTATCTTCGCCACATTTAGGCATGTAACGGAAAAATATCTCGGCAAGGAAGTAACCGATGAGGAAATTATTTCTTTATTCGGTCCCACCGAGGATGTGATATTAAAAGAATTTATGAATGATAAATATGCTGACGCCCGCAAGGATTACATGGATTTCTATGAAGCCAAACATCACATTATGGCAGATGTGTACCCCGGAATCATAGATGTGGTAAAGTTCATCAAATCGAAAAAAATTCCTCTCTCAATTTATACGGGCAAGGGAAGGGATTCATCAATTATAACACTTACCAAAATTGGAATTATCGATTTATTTGATATGATTGTTACGGGAGATGATGTGGAAGTTCATAAGCCTTCTCCTGAAGGGATAAATGTCTTTGTCCAAAAATTCAATCTAAATCGCGATAAAGTTTTAATGATTGGAGACGCGCCGGCGGATGTTATAGCGGCAAGAGGCGCCGGTGTTAAGATAGCATCCGTGGTCTGGGATAGTTATGCAAAACAAAGAGTTCTTGATATGAAAAGCGATTATGTATTCGAGACTGTGGATGAACTTATGTTTTTTTTAGAGAGTGAACTAAAATAATTATTTTCTTGCGAGCCAGAGAGCAGGATTCTGATAATTCCTTTCATTCCAGATTTCGAAATGAAGAATTTTGCCTTCAAGACTCTCGTTCACTTTGCCAATCGGAGTTCCCCCTTTCACACTTTCCCCCTCCTTAACAGATATATCAGACACATGACCGTACACAGTTCTAAATTCGTCGCGATGTGTAATGATAACTATACTTCCGTACCCCGGTATCCAGTCTATTGCCGAGACAATTCCCTCAGCCACAGATAAAACATTGTGGTCGCCTTTAACCGCAATGTCGATCCCGTAATTGAGAGTCACGGTGTTCAACCGCTCGTTTTTATTCTCGCCGAAATCCCGGACAACTTTTCCTTCGCGTATCGGCCAGCCGAGTTTACCCCGCAGCTCTCCGAAATTTTCAAACCGGCTGTAATCGAACTTTTGAATATTTTTATCATAAGCCGGATTATTTTTACCGGTGATTTTCTGCTCGTTTAATTTTGCATTACGTTCCCGGTCAATTTCTATAAGTCTTGCAACCATATTTTTGATCGTAATTTCAGCTCTTCTTTTGGACGCGATTTCCTCGGTTATGATTTTCTGATCCCGCTTCAATTTGGAAAGCAAAGCTTTTTTTTCAGTTTCTTTTTTAAGCAGATTATTTTGTTCATTCATTTTTTGTTTGGCCAGTCTTTCCCTCGCATCTCTCTCATTTTCCAAAGAATTGCGCAAACCGCTTAATTGATTTTTACTGTCGTTCAACTGAACCAGTGTTTTTTTATTCTGTTCGGAAATATATCTGAGGTACCTGTAGCGTTTGATGGCCTGATTGAACGATTCCGCATCAAAGATAAACCGCCACATCGATAATCCCCTGTTTTTATAAAGCCAGACTATATACTGAGAATATTTTGATTTTAATTCCTCGGTGCGGTTCTCGACATTTGAAATTTCACTTTCGATTTTCTTAATAGCGGCAACTTTATCCTTCTCTTCGGCGAGAAGATTGTTTACAAGCTTATTAAGAAGCAGATTTTGCCTGTTGA
>PGYS01000194.1 GCA_002839795.1 Ignavibacteriae bacterium HGW-Ignavibacteriae-3
TATTACAAGCGCCACAAGAATGTAAAGGACTGTGCAGAGAATCAAAGAAGTAATAATTCCGAATGGAACATCCTTTTGAGGATTTTTCGCTTCACCGGCATGGGTAGATACCGTGTCGAATCCGATATAGGCGAAAAATATATATGCCGCGCCGGCAACAATTCCAAGCAGTCCGTAAGCATTATGTGATCCTCCAAGCGCATCTATATACGTGCCTCTCTCCGGAATGAAAGGAGTCCAATGGTCAGTGTTTATATACTGAGCACCGAGGATTATAATAAAAAGAACAACCACTACTTTAATAGCGACCAACAGATTGTTAGTACTCGCCGCCTGCTTAATTCCCCTTATTAATATAGCGGTGAGAATCCAGACAATAAAAAAAGCAGGAAGGTTTATACCGACGTGTAAACCAAAAATAGTCGGAACACTCAAAGAAGAGAAGTGGGTTGCCAGATTGTCCATCGTTCCCTTCTGGGTGGCCGACGCAATCATCTCCCTGGCAGTGAAGGAATCGTTCATCAGCCAAATTGGAAATTTAATGTTGAAAAGATTCAGAAATTTTGAAAGATACCCTGACCAGCCGACCGCGACAGCAGAAGCGGCCATTCCATATTCAAGTATAAGGTCCCAGCCGATTATCCATGCGAGCAGTTCACCCATGGTAGCGTATGAATAAGCATAAGCCGATCCTTCCACAGGAATAAATGCGGCAAATTCTGCGTAGCAGAGAGCCGCAAAAGTACATCCTATTCCCGCTATAACAAAAGATAGGGCCAACGCGGGTCCCGCATATTCTTTAGCTCCTACCCCTGTCATGACAAAAATACCGGCTCCTATAATAGCGCCGACACCCAAAGAAGTTAAACCCCATTTTCCCAGAACACGTTTGAGCTTACTTTCTCTCATTTCCGCTTCAAAGTGCGAAACGGGTTTTCTCTGCCACAGTTGACTGCCCATGATTCGGGACCCTTGTTGATTTGTCTTATGAGGAGAAATTAAAAAATTATTTTTCCGGCTTTCACAAAAGGTTTGTTTACTTTTTTCAATAAAATGTCTGTAAGATCATCTATCCTCACCGGGAAAATCCCTTATGAGGATATTGATTGATCTTTTAAGACATTATTATTTTTGTTTACTTATTAGCAGCCGATAAATACAATAAGCGAGCAAACTAGTGATGCACGCAAAAGCAATCGTCATAAAAATTATACCGCCGGTTTCAATTCCCATTTCGCATCCTTTTCCTTTTCCAGGAAATATGAATTAATAATACAAATGTTCCGAAAATAGCGAGCATAAATATCCGGGAACCCCAGATATATATCACGTTTTCTTCGGGCACTCCCTTCAGCAGAAGAATAGGAATAGCATCGTTGATCAGCCACCATATCATTACGATGAACAATGCAAGCGGAGTAATATATTTCATTATATAAAAGAATATTCTAGGAATTTTAAAATCTCCTCCTTCGTTCATTTCAGCCCATGCTTTTTCGGCTCCGAAAATCCACATAAAGATTATTGTTTCCACCAAAGCGAAGACCACCAATCCGAATGTTCCCGCCCAATAATCCATCTCATCAAGGAACCCGAACTTCAGATAGAAGACAACCAGCTGAACAGAAATTATGACAACAAAACCGAGCGACAGAACAGCTCTTTTTCTGCTCATTCCGAATTCATCTTCAAGAAATGCAACAACCTGCTGACCCATCGCGACCGAAGAAGTTATTCCCGCAAAGAACAGGAGGAGGAACCATAGAAAACCGAAGATTTCTCCGTAAGGAATTTTTTCAAAAACAAGAGGCATAGATGCAAAACCCAGATCGAAAGCGCCGCCTTTGGCCATTGCGGTTGCCGTTGCAACTCCAAAGAACGCGACGGCTATTGGAATAGCTATTGAACCTCCGAGTACAACTTCTGCAAATTCATTTGTAGCCGCCGTTGTTAAACCTGAAAGGGCAACGTCATCTTTCGGCTTGAGATAACTGGCGTATGCGTGAATCGTTCCCATTCCCACAGAAAGTGTAAAGAATATCTGACCCGCAGCGGCGAGCCATATTTTTGGATCACCCAATCTCGATAAATCCGGATTCCAGATGAATCCGAATCCGCTGCTTACGGAGTTTTCAGGTATGCCCGGATCGGGTGTTCCAAGCGTTATAACCCGTATAGCAATTATTACAGCAAAGATAAAAAGAGCTGGCATGGCAATTTTTGCGAGTCTTTCGATTCCCTTTGAGATACCTTTATACAGGATCCAGAAATTGATCGCAAAAGTTATGATCATAAAAATATAAGCGATAGTAATCCCGTTAAAATACGGAGTGGCCTCTCTTCCCTGATAGCCGTAAAGAAATGATTTCATCTCATTGAAACTCTCCAAACCGAAATAACTTTTGGTAATTGAAAAGAAGCTGTATCCAAGCGTCCAGGATTCAATATAAGTGTAGTAAATCAGGATGATGGTGGAGACAAACAATGCCAGCGCGCCGAAATATTTTGCCATTTTGTTTTTCCACAATTCATCGAACATGCCGGGTGCGCTGCCGTGGCCGAACTTACCTCCGTATCTGCCGATTCCCCACTCCATCCACATGAGAGGAATTCCTACGAGGAGGAAAAAAATAAAATATGGAATCAGAAAAGCGCCGCCGCCATTGGACGCGGCCTGAACCGGGAACCGTAAAAAATTTCCCAGTCCAATAGCATTTCCCGCCACAGCGAGAATTAATCCGAACCTGCTTCCCCACTGCTCGCGTTCTCTCTTTACTTCTGCCATTCAATCTCCGTTTAGTAGCCAGTAGTTGTTAACTTTTTATTATAATCCAACATTGAAAATGTACATTAGCAATTTCTTTTTTACGTCTGTTGAATTTTATTCTGCCAATAATAGATTAATTGTGTTCGGTTTGATAATATTTCCCGCTGAACATATTTATTTAGTAAGTAATTATCAACTATTTTTATTCGTCCGGAAGAACGCTGTTTTTGCCTTTTCTCTCACATCACCCGGATTGTGTGTAATTAATTTTGTTTATTCAATACGGTACCGGCCGGTTTCCGGAATCAGTCTTATATTTTAAAAATCCGATTGACTATTTTTGGCCATAAAATTAAATTTAACCGAAGTTAAGTTTCTTGCTGATTATTGGAAAAATTAATTTTTAAGGCAGGGTATTATGAAAATCAAATTATTTCCTCTTCTTTTGATTGGACTTGTTCTGCCGGGATATCTTTATGCTCAGAGCAGTTGCGTTGACTGTCACAATAAGATCAATCCGAATATCGTGAGTGATTGGAAATTGAGCAAACACTCAGTGAACGAGATCGGCTGTGAGATATGTCATGGAACCGATCACAAGAATTCCAATGATTATTCGAAAGCCGTATTGCCTACTCCGGAAACTTGCAATTCATGTCATGACGCGCAGGTTGAGCAGTACAAGAAAGGAAAACATGCTGCCGCTTGGGCGGCAATGAATGCCATGCCTACAACTCATATGCTGCCGCTCGCGTTAACAGACGGGATGAAGGGGTGCGGAAGTTGTCATAAGATCGGGATCAAAGATGAAGTCACAATTAAAAAATTAAAAAATGAGGGTTCAGTATTCGGGCAC
>PGYS01000048.1 GCA_002839795.1 Ignavibacteriae bacterium HGW-Ignavibacteriae-3
ACTATGTCAGCATTTTTCAGAAGAGAATTTAATGACACTTTTTTGGCGTTAAATTCTTTTTCAAAATTTTCTCTCTTATTTCTGTCAAAATAAATAATCCTGGATCCGAATGAATTTAATCTTTTTGCTACCGCATACCCAATCCTTCCGGCCCCTATAATACCGACGGTCCGCCCTTTCATCTCAAGTCCAAGGAGCAGCTGCGGTTTCCAGATCTTAAACTTTTCCGAACGCATCATTAATTCCCCTTCGCGGAGTCGTCTTGCACACGCGAGAATCAATGCAACTGTGAGATCCGCAGTCGCGTCATTTAGAATATCCGGCGTATTTGTAACGACAATATTATTACTCCCGGCATACTCAATATCTATATTATTGAATCCTACCGCACAATTGGCAATTATTTTACACTTCTTAAGGCCATCGATAACTTTTTTATCAATTCTATCTGTCAAAAGTGTTATCAAGGCATCCGCATCAGAGGCTTTTTGCATTAACAGCTTTGTAGAAATCGAACGATCTTCTCGGAAGACTTCAACCTTAAAGCCTTTTTTGATCAACAGTTCTTCGGCATTTCCCGCGAGTTCTCTTGTGATGAATATTTTCTTCATAGAATCTATTCTATCCGAAAAGCAGTTTTACTATAAATAATGCACCCATAATCCCGGCTATATCGGCCAGAATGCCGACAGCAACCGCATGACGGGTTCTTTTTATACTAACCGAGCCGAAGTAGAGCGCAAGTACGTAGAATGTGGTCTCGGTACTCCCCATAATAGTCGAAACGAGAATTCCTATAAATGTATCGGGGCCATGCACAGTTATTACTTCAGACATAACACCCAGCGAACCGCTTCCTGATAATGGCCGCATGAGTGCCATCGGCAGTGCCTCAGCCGGGAATCCGATCAGATTAGTTAACGGAGAAAGTATTATCATCAGGAAATCCATTGCGCCACCTGACCTGAAAATTCCTATCGCAACGAGCATTGCTACCAGATAAGGAATAATTCTGACTGCGATGTTAAATCCCTCCTTCGCACCTTCTACAAAAACCTCATAAATTTTAACTTTCTTAAAAACTCCGAACAAAACAAATGATATTATTATTAACGGAATGGCAAGTATCGAGACAATCTGAATAACACTTTTCAATGTTTCTGCATTTATAAAACTAACACCAGAAAACAGACTGCTAAGTAATCCTGTACCCGCTAAAAAAATAATAACTGCAGCAGCAAATAAAACGGAAGCAATTAATTTCCACCCTGACTTTATATAAGAAACTGAATCAGAAAAGCTCATTGGAAATTTTTCAAGGATTTTTGCGGAAAGTACTCCGACAATTGTAGCGCAGGCCGCACCGAAAATCGATGTTCCGATTATTATTGTAGGATCGTTGCTGCCTGCCGCGGCACGTACGGCGATGGCCGTGGCCGGGATTAATGTCATTCCCGCAGTATTGACAGCCAGAAAAGTACACATGGCATTTGTAGCTGTTCCTTTTTCAGGATTTAATGATTCAAGTTCTTCCATTGCCTTCAAACCGAACGGAGTAGCAGCATTCCCGAGCCCCAGCATATTGGCAGACATATTCATTATCATGGAGCCCATGGCGGGGTGATCATGCGGAATTTGCGGAAACAAAAATTTTGTAAGCGGTCTAACAGATTTTGCGATTATGGTTATCAGCCCTGCCTGTTCGGCAATTTTCATGATTCCGAGCCAGAGAGCCATAATTCCAATAAGTCCTATAGCAATATTTACGGCAATGCCTGCATAGTCTATAGCAGCATTTGTAACTTCCTTCATTTTAGCGAAAGATATCTTTTCAAGTGTTAAGGCGGCGGAGTATGAATCTTTAGAAATTCTATTTGAGAGAAAGATAGTTCCATTTAAATCATTATCTTTTCCCGATACTCTTGCCATCTCCCTCCATAATGGAGGAGTTTTTTCATCAGTAATAAAAAATGCTGAATAGCCATTATTTTTTTCATTGTATATCAATTTTACTTTCTGGCTTATATTTTCTTTCTGGATTGTTCCATAGAATTTTTGAAATTCGGGTGAAGAAATGTTAATCACAGCATCGAACTGATTCCGGCTTCCCGTATAAGCCGAATCGAATGAAACAAACGAGCTTATAGATTCACCATTCCGGTACTTATTGCCCGTCTGATTTGTAATATCGAGTGTAAACGCTGTTCCTATGCCTAGAAAGAGCAGACCGAGCCAGATATAATTTAGCATGCAGAAATTCTCATATAGTTTATTGATCCGGATGCAAATTAAAAATTCTATGTGTAAAAGACAGATATTATTTAATTTAGAATCGAGAATTTAAAATGGATAGTAATGATGAAGATAGGAATGGTGCAATATTCACCTGTATGGGAAAATCCGGAAGAGAATATTTTAAAAATTGAAGATATGTTAAAAACCCTGACCGCTAAATGCGATCTGCTGATTTTTCCGGAAATGACCCTCACCGGATTTACAATGGAAGCTGACAAATTTGCCGAAGAGATCGACGGCACATGCACAAATTATTTTTTGAATCTTTCCCGGAGAATAAGGACCGATATATTTGCCGGATTGATTGAGCGCGATCATGATAAAATTTTCAATTCGATGACGCATTTTGATTCATTCGGTCTTCTAAAAGCCCGGTATAGAAAAATTCATCCTTTTGCCAATGCCGGAGAAGATAAATTCTTCTCAGCAGGCGAAGAATTAGTTGTAACTGAAATAGACCACATCAGATTTGGTTTATCCGTCTGTTACGATCTGCGGTTTCCGGAATTATACCGGCTCTATGCAAAACATAAACCAGATGTACTTATCGATATCGCCAACTGGCCGGTTCAGAGAATAGAACACTGGAAGACATTACTGAAAGCGCGGGCGATTGAAAACCAGTGTTTTATGATCGGCGTGAACAGAGTAGGCAAGGATCCTTTCCATTCGTACAACGGCTGCAGTGTAATTTACGATCCTATGGGGATTCAAATTATTCTTAATGAAGATGATGAAAAAATAATTGAAGCCGAGATAAATATTAATTCTGTTAAAGAGACCAGGACAAAATTGCCCTTCCTGAATGACATGAGATTAATATAGATTTTGTGTTTTCCGGTTTTCTTTCTTATTACTTTCACTATGAGTATTTTATAGTCATTAATTTTAATAATCATTATCAAAAAACAAAGTGAGGCAATTTTGTCTTTCATTGGTAAGTTAACAGATTTTTTATTCAGACATGAAAAAGTAAAAATCGGGGGCGGTGAAAAGGCTATTCAAAAGCAGGCGGCAATGGGCAAGATGACTGCCCGTGAAAGGATCAACGCGCTACTGGATCCCGATACGTTTTTTGAATATGATTTGTTTGTGAAGCACGAGGGAAAAGATTTCGGGATGGATAAAAAAGATCTTCCTGCCGACGGCGTTATAACCGGTTCCGGCTCGATTCTAAATCATCCCGTTTGCATCTTCGCTCAGGATTTTACTGTTGCCGGCGGATCATTAGGACTGGCGCATGCCAGGAAAATCACGAAGATCATGGATCACTCTATCAAGATGGGAATCCCTCTGATCGGAATAAATGATTCGGGTGGAGCAAGAATTCAGGAAGGAGTAAATTCACTTGCGGGATACGGAGAAATCTTCTTCCGGAATACTCTGGCTTCCGGAGTAATTCCACAAATTTCAGTTATACTGGGCCCTTGCGCGGGCGGAGCGGTTTACTCTCCCGCATTGACTGATTTTGTATTTGTTGTTGATAAAATTTCGAAGATGTTTATAACGGGTCCGGAGGTTATAAAAACTGTTTTAGGCGAAGAGATTACGATGGAAGAACTTGGCGGAGCAAGAATTCAAAGCGAGGTTACCGGCAATGCCCATTTCTATGCTAAATCCGAAATGGAATGTTTTGAGCAGATAAGAAGATTGTGCACTTTCATTCCATGGAACAATTCCAAAAAAGCAAATCCATTCCCTTCAAAAAATCCGAACTCTAAATACAACATAGAAAAAATAATTCCCTCAGATCCTTCAAGACCTTATGATGTAAGAGATATCATTTACTCCGTTGTAGACGGTTCCGATTTTCTTGAAATCCATGAACACTGGGCTGCCAATATTGTCATCGGGTTTGCAAGAATTAACGGAGAGACAATCGGCATAGTGGGTAATCAGCCCCTTGTTCTGGCGGGAGTTCTCGATGTCGATTCTTCTGATAAAGCCGCTCGTTTCATCAGGTTCTGCGACGCTTTCAATATTCCGTTATTAACCCTGGTGGATCTTCCGGGATATCTCCCGGGAGTTGATCAGGAACATGCCGGAGTTATAAGGCACGGTGCAAAAATTTTATACGCCTACAGCGAGGCAACCGTCCCAAAAGTTACTGTGATAATGAGGAAAGCATACGGCGGCGGCTATATTGCAATGTGTTCAAGACACTTAGGCGCAGACTTTGTTTTTGCATGGCCAACCGCGGAAATCGCAGTGATGGGTCCCGAAGGCGCGGCAAATATTATTTTCAAAAATGAGATCGCGGAAGCGGCCGATCCTAATGAAATGAGAAAACAAAAGGTCGCTGAGTACACCGAAAAATTCGCTAATCCGTATGTTGCCGCGGCCAACGGTTATATTGATGCTGTTATTAATCCGAATGAAACAAGAAAAATTCTTATACAGACACTGCAGCTTTCAAAACAAAAGAAAGAACCAAGACCACTAAGAAAACACGGGATACCACCATTTTAGACTATGGAAGATCAAAGAAAAGTAAACAAATTAATAATTGATGATACGGCTTATGAGACCCTGCTTACCGGTAAATTTAAAAACCGAAAGCAGTACATTAAGAAAGATCCGAATCTTATAAATGCTTTCATTCCCGGAGTTATCAGAGACATTAATGTAAAGAAGGGGCAGTCAGTCAAAGAAGGCGATCAGCTTTTGATACTCGAAGCAATGAAGATGAAAAATATTCTTTCTTCTCACCGGAACGGAAAAATAAAAGAGATAAAAGTTAAATCCGGTGATATGGTTCTCAAAAATCAACTTTTAATTGTGTTAGAATAATTTATATAAAAAAAACAAAAGCCTTCCGAACCTTCCTTTAGTGAACTTTCACCCCTTACAAAATTGTTTCTTCCGGTAATCACAATCGGGAGAAAATTATGCAAAAAATCGGGATCATAGGTTCGGGCGTTGTAGGCAAGACGCTGGCGAATGGTTTCCTCAGACACGGATATTCCGTTAAAGTGGGAACAAGTAATGCTGAAAAATTATCAGAATGGAAATCCAATGCCGGCACAAATGCCAGCGTCGGGAGTTTTTCAGAAGCCGCCTCCTTCGGAGACATTATCGTCCTTGCAGTCAAAGGGAATGCCTCGCTTGAAGCTGTAAAAAAATCCAACCCATCAGCTCTTACAGGCAAAACAGTAATTGATGCGACGAATCCTATAGCTGACGCGCCTCCGCAAAACGGAGTGTTAAAGTTTTTCACTGATCTAAATGAGTCATTGATGGAGAAACTTCAGCAGGCTTACCCGGATATAAATTTTGTGAAAGCTTTCAGTTGTGTGGGCAACGCCTTCATGGTCAATCCTGATTTCCCCGGAGGCAAACCGACAATGTTTATATGCGGCAATAATGAGGAATCAAAAAGCGAAGTTAAAATTATCCTTGATAAATTCGGATGGGAAACTGAAGACATGGGTAAAGCCGAATCCGCCCGTGCTATCGAACCCTTATGTATATTGTGGTGCATACCCGGGATTCAAAAAGGTCAATGGATGCACGCCTTCAAGCTTTTAAAAATGTAAAAGTTATAAATCGGTTTTATTAGTAATCAATCTTATACCCTGGCGGGAAGTAATATAATACCAGATCCACTCGGATAATACTTTATACCGGTTCCGGAAACCAATCAGGTATAAGATGTGGATAAATACCCAGGCTAACCAGGCAATTAGTCCTGAAGCAGTAAACTTTCCTATTTGCATTATAGCTTTTGCACGGCCGATTGTTGCGAGATTGCCTTTATCAAAATACCGGAACGCTTTTCTATTCTGCTTCGGAATATTTTTGGCAATTACTTTAGCGATATATTTCCCCTGCTGAATTGCCACAGGGGCTACACCCGGCAACGGATTTCCATTCTGAAGAGTCAAGGCAGCATCCCCGATAACAAATATTTCAGGGTGCCCTTTTATGCTGCAATCATAGTCAACTTTCACTCTTCCATAGAAATCCAATTCCGTTCTCAGTGTTTTGATTATTTCAGGAATCACATTTCCGGCAGCCCAGATTATATTCGGCGTTTCAATGAATTCCCCGCCCAGATGTACACCAGATTGGTTAATATCAGTGACTGTTGTATTCAGACGGACAGTCACACCGAGCGATTCAAGATCATTTTTTGCTTTTTCGCTTAGAGCCGGATCGTAAATCGAGAGAATTCTGTTTTGCGCTTCAATTAAAATTATTTTTGTTTTCGACGAATCGATTTTCCTGAACTCATTCAGCATTGTTTTCCTTGAAATCTCAGCAATAGCGCCGGCCAGTTCCACGCCGGTCGGACCCCCGCCTACAATAACAAATGTCATAAACTTCCCGATGTCATGGTCGTTGTGTGATCTTTCCGCTTTTTCAAATGAAAGCAGAATCTTTTCGCGGATTGCCAGCGCATCAGAGATTGTTTTCAAACCCGGAGCATATTTTTCCCAATCATCCTTTCCGAAATATGAATGACAAGACCCGACCGCGACGATCAGATAATCGTAACTGAACTGATTATCATTTAAAAAAACTTTTTTGGAATCAGGATCAATATTTATAACCTCCCCCATAATTACCCTAACATTTTGCTGGTTTTTAAGGATAGTACGAATCGGTGCTGCTATATCTCCTGGAGAGAGAGCGGCAGTCGCAACCTGATAAAGCAACGGCTGGAATAAATGATGGTTGGTTTTGTCAATGAGAATTATTTCGGTGTCTGTTTTATTCAGGTATTTGGCGGCGGTAAGTCCTCCAAATCCCCCGCCAATAATTACAACTTTCTTTTTCATTTTTTCTACTGAAAAAAAGATTTCAAATTATTGGAACTTCTCTTATTACTGACATATTTGATTGTCCTGTATTCTCCCCGCTGATTCCATAATACTGTAATTATTAGCAGGGATCAAAAATTACCTAAGCCCCGAACCAAATCCGCCGGACTTTGTGATTTTGACATCCTGCAGTTCAGATGATTTAAGGCGCAATTCAAAATGAAAGCCGCTGTAGGTGCCGAGCGGATTCCAGGTAAAATTCATTTCCCAGCAGTGGAGATCGCGGTAAATGGTAATCTGCGGCGCCGATATTTGCTTACGGTCGAAATCATAACTTCCTCGAACAGTAAATTTCCAGTTCTTCGTTAAACTGAATCCTAAATCCGCATTCAGATTTGAATAAGTGAAGGATTCGTTAGGGGAAGGTTTTGAAAAATTATAACTGTAACTTAAACTTAAATTCCACGGGATTGACAGATCCGGCGCCTGGGAATCATCGTACAAAGTCATGTTGTCTTTTTTGTTGAACTGTATATCTTCCCCGCCTTGATTTTTAATTTGCGTTGATGGATCATCTTTGCTCTTGAGCCTTTCTCCGGTTAATGAAGTAGAGACAGAAAAATTAAAATTAGTTAACCTGAAAAGTCCTTTTCCATTTGATGCCAGAAATTGATTTAGCCGGAGATTACCTTTGTAATCATAGAAAGTATAAGACGATGATCCGGATAAATTCAGAAGGTCTCCTATTTGAGTACGGTAACTCAGATTAAGATCGGATAATCTCAGACTATCGGCAGCAAAATTATAACCGACGCTGGCATTCAGGTTAAGAAGCTGGATCTTCTTCTGTTCCTTAGTAGAATCGTTAGGACTTTTTGCCATTTTCATTTCAAAAACATTTCCCAGTGAAAAGTTTAATGACTGGCTTTCTCCAGTTGAAGTACCACCGAATACCTCTCTTCCGAATTTGTCATAACGAATAACTTGCCCGTCCGACTGCGTATATGAATCCCAGTATCCCCATTTATCCGAAGCAAAATTAGGAGTGTAGACATATGACACCGAAGGCATCAGTGTATGTCTGAATGATTCCACACCCAAAAAATTAGGATTGTAAATACCATACAGCTTTGTAGATGCAGAAACGCTCATGTTAAATGTTCTGACAAAATTCAGTTCGTTTATCATGGACGTGATAGTTGTGTCCCTGTTTGTCACCTGTTTTGTAACGGGATCGACAGATTGCAGAACTTTATTTTCCAGTTTAAGTCTTTTGTTATACCACTTTTCCGTATAACTTACATTAGGCGCGATATTGAAATACCCGATTTTTGGAGAAGCATTCACGGAAATATTATGAAGAAATCCTCCGTGTATCTCAAGATTTCCATCCGTTGTTCTCCTGCTGTTTGTGAACTGACCTGAATAGTTGTAGCCGATCAGTTCGTACCACTCCTGATCACTGAGTGATTCACTTCCGCCTTTTTTGAAAGGATATGAAGTGGATTTGGAAAAATTAATATTCGGGAGTGTTTCGTTAAGATTTCCCGTGGATATATTCTGACTTCGGCTGTAATTCACGGACATGCTCGCACCGGATTCATCCCATACTTTACTTATTGTCGCATTGGAAGTAATATCCTGAGAAAGAAGATCGTTATAACTGATGCTGTTGTTGCTGAGATAATTTGATGATAGAAATTGAAGGTTCACATCGAAACGCATCGTCGGGTTGATCTGCTGATTGTGAAACAAGGATAAATTCCAGTCGGTCTGCTCCTTCCTTCCGGGATCATTCGGCTCACCTATGATGACATTCGAATAGCCCGCGTTAAATGATCCGGAATAATTATATCTCTCGGCATATCTGAACCTTGAACGCGCTCCCCAACCTCCTTTAAAATAATAATCACCTGTCAAGGCAAGATCCATGTAATCATTTATCGCGAGGAAGTAACCCAGATTTCTGAAATATTGTCCTCTGTCTGTTGTCTGTCCGTAAGTAGGAACTATTATTCCGGATCTTCTTCCTGTTTCATTAGGAAAAACAGCGAATGGAAGAGGCACCGGGAAGGGTACACCTCCTATATAAAGGAATATCCACCGCGCGATTATCTGATCTTTCTGAATGACCTTCATTTCACTCGCGCCAAAATAAGTATGAGGCGTATCGTTATCACATGTTGTAAAGGTGCCGTTATTTATGAAGAAAGTATTTTTATCAACTTTGTTAACATCCTCTCCCGAATAATTCTGACCTTTATTTTTATTTTTTGCGAGTGAAATATATCCGCGCTGACTTTTGAAATTGTACCTGATTATTTCACCTTCGTAATTATCGGTTCCTTCTTTGAGACTTGGTGTTTGCTTTAATTTGACTTTCGCCGTATCAGACGTATCGGCAATTCCGTAAGCTTCAATATCGTTTGTATTATAATCGATAAATATTTTACCGCTTTTAAGTTCAGTTGTTTTGTATCTCAAATCGCTGTTACCGTATAGATACATTTTTTTCTTAGTAACATCGAAAATCAATGAATCGGAAGCGTTTGAATAGACTACTGCATCAATATCGTATTTCCTGGCCGTTGCTGTGTCAGCTGCAAGAAGAGTATCAGCCGGGACAAGCCTTAAAGAATCGTTTGTGGGAATTGCTGTAGACACCCTCTGCTGACCGAACAAAGAGCCTGAAAAAAATATTAATATAAGAGTGAGTACAGACTTCATAAATGGATTGCTTTATTTTGTATTAGCCGGAAATTTAAGATTTATAAAAGACAAGTGCAGATGCTCCTTTAATTCCGGCATCATTCTTTAGTTTTGCCGCATTAACACATATTCTATCGCGGAATGTTTTCATAACTCTTTCTTTGATAGAATTTTCTACGGCTTCCAGTAAAAGATTTCCAAAACCGGCCAGACCTCCGCCAATTATAAATTGGGATATATCAAGAACATGAACGGTTGAAGAAAGTACATACCCAAGTTTAATCCCTGTATCAATTATCACCGACTTTGCGAATTCATCATTCTGTTCCGCTGCCAGACTAATAATTTTAGGAGTAAGAAGATTCAGATCGCCGCCGGTGAGATGGTAAAGTATGGAGTTATTATTTTCTTCAAGTTTTTTCTTTGTTCTTTCAATAAGGTAGTTGCTGCCGATGTACGCTTCGATGCAGCCAATAGAACCGCACTTGCATTGTTCCCCCCTGAAATCGATTGATACATGACCGATTTCACCGGCCAGTCCCGTCTCTCCGCGAAATATTTTCTTTTCGGAAATAATACCGCTTCCTACACCCGTCCCGAGAGTAATCATTACAAAATTTTTCAATTTTCTGCCGGAACCATAAATTAATTCGCCCACCGCAGCTGCATTTGCATCATTCTCCACGAATACATCACACTTGAATTCCTTTCTTAAAATATTCCCGAGATGAATTTTTCCCCAGCCGGGAAAATTAGGAGGATTTTCAACGGTTCCCTTTTTCAATTTTACAGCACCGGGTGCGCCGATTCCAATACCGGCAAATTTGGAGCGCTTCCCCTTTGAAATTTCTTTGATCCCCATTTTGATTTGTGCAATTACCTTTTCGGGTCCCATCTCAGCACAGCTGTCCAGGGATAATCGTTTGGTAATCTTCCCCTTTTCATCCACCAGTCCAACTTTGATTGATGTTCCTCCAAGATCCACACCCACGGCATATTTTTTTTTCGGCACAATTTCCTCTAATTGAATGTCTTGTCAATAATCGTGATTTCGGCGGTGTACTCTATTTTTCCAAAAGGAGTGCCGAGAACGGGATTGGCAATCAGTTTAAGATTCGTGGTGGAGCCTTTAACTCCTCCGACCTGAAGGAGAAGCGCCAGAATATCATCCATGCTTTTCTCTTTAAATGATTTCGCAATATCAAACTGAATCTCTAAAGAAATTAAAACAGACTCCCCTTTTCCCGGGACAATAACCGGCTCTCTGATATTCCCTGTCATTGTTTCCTTATCGTTAAGATATAACCGGTAGGGAAATGAATCTATTGTCAAATCAGTCCTTGGATAACCGCCGGTGCCGTCATTAGGATTTAATGCTTCAACATTCAGAAGAAAAGTTAAAGGGAGATTTCCCCTAATTAGTCCGGAGGATAGCTTCAATATTTCGAGGGAGTTAAAATCTTTAAGAGATTTTTTACTTCCAAGTTCTATACCAAGCAGATTATAATCTTTTGCAGAATGAATTTTATATTTTACCCGGGATATATTGGACATTGTCTGATAAACACTGCAGCCGGTAATGATAGAGAAGAACAAAAGAGTTAAAATAATCTGTCGAGTGGATCTCAGAGTAATATATTTTTTTTTACTTTGCATCATTCATCCATGAAGGAAAATTTTTTGCATTCTGAATCGATTCCTCAATTTTTTGGATGATCATTTCGGCGACTCTTAAGGCTTTAAGTCCGTCCCTGCCGCTCACAACCGGAGTACCGCCATTGATAATTACATCAATAAAAAGTTCCAGTTCGAGTTTCAGAGCGTTCACTTCCTTGAATTTTGGCTGTTCATATGCAACAACCTTTTTCTTATCGCCAATTCCTATCTCGCCAAACGTTTTGAAAAAACCTTTGGGCTTCTGATCAGGCGGCAGGAGGCGGAATACTTCAGAAACTCCCGTAGTGAAATCAAGGGAGATATAAGTATCTCGCTGAAACATTCTCATCTTTCTCATTTTCTTCTGGGATATGCGGCTTGCAGTTACATTTGCAACTGCTCCGTTCTCAAATTCAATGCGGGCATTTGCAATATCAAGAGTATCTGAAACAACAGGCACACCGCTGGCGCTTACGCTTTTTACATCACTCTTTACCAGGCTCAGAATAATATCAATGTCATGTATCATAAGATCCAAAACGACGGCTACATCTGTTCCCCTCGGATTAAATTGCGCCAGTCTGTCTGTTTGAACAAATAAAGGATTTAATTGATACTTCTCCAGAGAAATTAAAGCGGGATTAAACCTTTCGATATGACCAACTTGAATAATTAATTTTTTCTCTTCCGCAATTTTAATAAGTTCTTCCGCTTCCCATATCTGGGTAGTTATTGGTTTTTCTACAAAGACATGCTTATTCCTGGCAAAAGATTGCTTAACGAGATCGAAGTGTGCGCTGGTTGTAGCAACAATATCAACGGCATCAACCGCGTCAAGAAGTTCCGCTAAATTCTCAAATGCCTTTACTTTAAATTCTTCACCGACCTGCTTCGCACGGCCGTAATCCTGATCATAAATTCCAATCAGTTCGCAATTTTCAACTTCCTTAAAAAGTTTTGTGTGGATTTTTCCGAGATGCCCGGTCCCGATTACACCAACTTTAACATGGCTCATAATGCTCCGGTTTTTATTTTTTTATATCCGATGATTTTATCATATCCGCCTTTTTCCTGAGTACCATAGAACAGAAAAATATTATACTCATTTTCAGTTTCGTAAAAATTTCCCTCAAGAACTTCCCAATTTAGATTTTCAACCTTTCCGTTTACAACTTGACCGGTCACATACTGATATTCATAGACCCCGCGCTTAAGTTCAACGGAGAGATTCATCATTCCGTTATCGTCAAACATTTCATATTCAGGAAGCACCTTCCAATTGTTAAACGAGCCGACCAGGAAGATTGAGGATTTAATCTCATCCGGGGGCCGGATTCTGAAAGTTACGTTCAGATAATCAGCGTGATCATTTCTATAATCCATTAAATATGATGCGCCGTTGAAATCTCTTTTCCCTTTTGTATAAAGGTTGGATAGTTCAATTTCCCCGAAACGCGCATATACAGGAGGCGCATTGTATTTTCCTGCATCGCGGATATCTGTAACCCGGTATTCATTGCCGGGACGTATATTCCTTGCGATAAAACTGAATTGACTTCCTGCATCCCACTCGTAATAACGGTCCGGTGTGAATGTGCTCCGGTCAATAATCATTGAGTAAGAAAATTTTCTGTTTGTGACGATCTCGATCCGTTTGAGATTAGCAGAAAACAGCGAATCGGGCAGAGAAAAATTTGTTCTGATAGATATGGTTCTTCCGGAAGCTGCAATATCATTCATATCCCCGATGAGCCCTTCTCGCGCAGTCTTAACATTTAATTTAACTTCGGGATATACCACATAAAATTTTCCCGTAGCGTAGACCAGATCCCTGTTCTGTGAATCAACAATAAAAAATTTCCATTTGCCGGAGAACGGGAAATTAACATTGTTATTCGGAAAGGATCCATTGTAATGATACCTTGCCCCCCGAATATTTTGCGGCAGACGCTCGAACCACAAAATGGTTTCTGTACTGTACATCCGGTTTGACAAAAATGCGTTATTGTAAGGATTCCAGTTTTCGTCGCAAAATTTAAACACAATACTCAAGTTAGGCATATCGGAGGATTGAACATCGAAATCAATTGTTATTGACGTTCTCTGATCATTTGAATAGTCAATGACCGGAAATTCTACCTGATCGTTCGAAGAATAAACGCGCAAACTTTTAATCTCCAGACCGACGGCAGAATTTATCGACCATGAAATCAGAACTAACGGGATGAAACGGATTAATCGATTCATTTTAAATCAGAATATTTCAACACATTTAATAGAACTGTACGGAATGAATATCTGGAAGGCTTTGTCCTCGCGTCTCGAGTCCAGGAACAATCCCTCATCAAATGCCTGCACAAGTTTTCCTGTTTTGAATACGATTTCGTAGAATGTCGGGTGTTCAACATTCTCTTTCCCGTAAACGACACCGTAATTTTCCATCATAGTTATGTTAAGTGTCTTACCAACGAATTGACCCCAATCCAATTTCATAATTCACCCTGGATTTATTATAAATTATTGAGCGGAAATTTTTCAAACGTGTTCAAAAAGTAGTTAAAAACTGAATCTTTTCCAATTAAGACTATGGTGTAAAAAGGAGGTACATGGCAGGTAACAAGAGAAAGAGCAGGTGTTGAGACTTCTCTCAATTTTCCCGCTCCTGCTCTTTTAAAGTTTACTTCTCATCAACAGTGATATCTCCGCCTGAAGTTTCAAGTCTAAGCATTTCACCGCCGCCGTTGTATTGGGCATCGACAAGGCTTCTTTTAACACGGTCTGTTCTTGAGTTTTTGAAATTGTTAGAAACACGGCCTCCGCTTGTTTCCAGGTGAACTTTAGCCTTGAAGCTGGAAGGGATTTTAAGATATATGTCACCTCCGGAAGTCGATGCATTAATTCCTTTATTGACGCCTGAATAGTTAATGATGATGCTGCCTCCCGAAGTTTCCGCAAATACTTTCCCGTCATTCGCGTCAATTTTTATATCCCCGCCGGATGTTTCGGCTTTTATATTTCCTTCGGTCTCCTTCAATACTATATCGCCGCCGGACGTGGAAAGATACATGTCGCCCTTATGATTGTTGATAGAGATATCTCCGCCGGAAGTCTCGGTGGTAAGTTTACCGTTCGTATTAATCAATGTAATATCCCCGCCCGAAGTCTCAAGCTTGAATCCGCCCGTCAAATTTGCGACACGGATATCGCCGCCTGATGTTTCAACTTGGGGATTAAAATTCCTTGGAGTCATTATTTCAATCTTCACATTTAAACTGCCGCCGAACCAGTTAAAAATTGACCCTTTCCTTTTTGCCAAAACCTTTACAACCTCCCCAGTCTGGTAAACATCGAATTTCATTTTTTCCACCGCGCGGCGGTTGGCAAATACTTTAACATATACTTCCTCTTTATCCCAACTTTCCACCTTAACATCAGCTCCGCTCGCATCAACGTAAACATTATGCCATTCCTTCACCTGAAATGTTTTTTCCCTGACCAGTTTTAATTCATCTGCTAATAAAACCGATGAGACGGTTAACATGGAAAACGAGAAGATAATAAAGCAGGTGACCATTTCCCTTTTAAACAATGATTTCATATTTCCTCCATAAAAATTTTCTTACTGATGTTTTAGACTCGCAAGCATCTAAATAAGTTACATACAGAAGAATTTTTTATTCAATTAAAAAATCAATTTATGGTATATTGTCACTGATGAATGAGACAATTTTGATTAAATATCTGATCGTATTCTTCGGCGCGGGAATTGGCGGGAGTTTTCGATATTGGCTGTCATCCCTCGTACAAAAACAATTTCCTCCATACTTTCCCTACGGGACCCTGGCTGTTAATCTTATCGGGAGTTTTATACTCGGTTTGATGATTTTCGGACTGGATGAAAGGGAACTGATTTCCCCATCACTTAAAATGTTCATCGGAATAGGATTTTGCGGCGGATTTACAACTTTCTCCACATTCTCTCTTGAGACATTTAATCTGTTGAAAGATGCCGAATTTTTACTGGCTGGATTTAACATTTTATCAGCTGTTATTTTGACAATCCTTGGGATTTATTTCGCATATTTAATTACAAGGTGATTTATGAAAATTGAAGGTGAAGCGAAACTTCTCAGAATCTTCATTGGGGAAGCCGATAAAATTTCACATCTCCCCATTTACGAAAAGATTGTAATTGAAGCGAGAAAAAATAATCTCGCCGGAGCGACAGTATATAAAGGTATAATGGGTTTTGGCGGAAACAGCAGAATTCACAGTGCAAAAATTTTACGATTATCCGAGGATCTGCCTCTCGTTATTGAGATTGTTGATGAACAGAAAAAAATTGAGGACTTTATTCCGGAAATCGAAAAAATATTCGAGGACGCTGACTGCGGCGGACTTATTACCGTTGAAAAGGCGGAAATTATTGTTTATAAATCAACTAAAAAATAGTATTAAAATATGAAAGATAAATTCCCTCTGCTGATCCTGATTGTTCTTTTAGCGCAAATCTCTCTAAGTGCACAGAATAAATACAGTCTTGCCCAATTCGGTGATGAGTCGGTACGATTCATTCAGCAGCCTGCAAAATGGGAGAGCAATGATTGGGTAAAACTGTGCCTTGCTGGAGGAGGCACTATTCTTTCGATGATCGTAGACCAGCCTGTCCGGGATCAGATATTGAAGGACAGGAGCTATTATAAAAGTTTTCCGATCGAAGCGGGAAGAATGTGGGGAGAAGGTTATCCAACTGCGATTTTTGCCGGGGCCTTCGGTTTTCATGGGATTATTGCGAATGATCCGTCAACAAAAAAAATTGCCTTTGAAATTATTCAGACTGCTATCTACGCAGGAGCGATCACAACATTTTTAAAAGTTGCAATTGGGAGAGCAAGGCCATTTACTGACAGGGGTTCGTCCACAATTCGGCCTATATCATTTTTTGATGATGATTTTCACTCGCTCCCCTCCGGACATGTTACACTCGCTTTTTCCCTCTCTACCGTCCTTGCCAAAAACACCGGTTCGGATCTATTGAAAATACTTGCCTACATCCCGGCAGTTCTCACGGCTGTTTCACGGGTTTATCAGGATAATCACTGGACTTCCGATGTCATCTTGGGGGCGTCAATTGGGTACTTTGTTGGAGATTGGGTTACAAGACAGCATGTAGACAAGGAATCCCGGATTCAGACTTCCTCAATTTTTCCCCTATCGGTTCGAATTACATTATTTTAAGGTCGTAATAGCTTAAGAAGAATGAAAAAATATTTCTAATAAATCAACGAATTACATATTTTCACATCTAATATTTACAAAAAATGATATTGTCTCACATAAGGCGGAATAATGAGTAAAATAATTTTTAAAAAGAAACTCTCAAATGATGTTTATCTGATGCGTCTCCATGCCCCTTTGATTGCCGAGGAAAGAGCTGCCGGCCAATTCATCATTTTACAGATAAACGATGACTATGGCGAAAGAATACCACTTACAATCGCAGATGCTGACACAAAAGAGGGATCAATCACAATCATATTTCAGATAGTAGGCAAAACAACACTGGAACTTTCGGAGAAAAAGGTCGGTGACGAGATTCCGGCATTGGTTGGACCGCTCGGCCAACCGACTCATATTGAAAATTTCGGTACAGTCGTATGCGTCGGAGGCGGAATCGGTGTGGCGCCGCTTCATCCGATTGCACAGGCATTAAAAAATGCAGGCAATCGTGTTATTACTATTATCGGAGCGCGCAATAAAGAACTGATCATACTTGAGGATGAAATGAAATCAATTGCTGATGAATTCATTCTCTGCACGGATGATGGCAGCTACGGCCGCAAGGGACTTGTTACAGAGCCTCTAAAGGAAATATGCGAACGTGATCCGAAACCAAATATGGTGATTGCTATCGGACCGCCTATCATGATGAAATTCTGTTCCCTCACTACAAAACCTTATGAAGTATTCACACAGGTTTCCTTAAATACGATTATGGTAGACGGAACCGGAATGTGCGGCGGATGCCGCGTGAATGTAGGTAATGAAGTCAAATTTGTTTGCGTTGACGGACCTGAATTTGACGGACATAAGGTTGATTTCGATAATATGATGTCGAGATTGAATTCATATAAAGAACTTGAAAGAGAGGCGCACAGCTGTTTTCTCGAACAGGAAATTAAGAATAAGGAGGCGCTTCAATGAGTCACATCACCCCTGAACAACTGTCGGAAGATGCAAAAAAATTAATTGTCGATTATTTATCAAGAATTGATGAGCTTAAAACGAAAGACAGGATGAAAATTCCCGCCCAGGAGATGCCTGCTCAGGATCCGGGAATCAGATCTCATAATCTCGAAGAAGTAGCATTAGGGTATACTGTTGAGCAAGCAAGAATTGAAGCGATGCGGTGTCTTCAGTGTGTCAAAAAATCCTGCGTTGATGATTGTCCTGTCCAGATTGATATACCAAGATTCATCGATCATCTCGCTCATAACCAGATGGATGAAGCCGTCGGGGTTATAAAAGAGGCATCTCTTCTTCCCGCAATCTGCGGAAGAGTTTGTCCTCAGGAAACTCAATGCCAGCTGAATTGCACCGTTGGCAAAGCGCTAAAGGATGTTGATAAATCCGTGGCAATTGGACGGCTTGAAAGATTTGTTGCGGACTGGGAACGGGCTACGGGTAAAATAGCTATTCCCGAAATTAAACCTGAAACAGGTAAAAAGGTCGCGGTCGTTGGTAGCGGACCCGCCGGACTAGTAGTTGCTGCGGACTGCAGACGAGAAGGTCATCAGGTCACGATCTTTGAAGCATTCCATAAACTCGGGGGCGTTCTTCGATACGGAATTCCGGAATTCAGATTACCCAATGACATTATAGATAAAGAAATTGAAGTACTCAAAGCGATGGGTGTTGAGTTTAAAACAAATTTCGTTGTCGGGAGAACAAGAAAACTGACGGACCTGATGGATAAGGACGGTTACAATGCGATATTCGTGGGTACTGGCGCAGGTCTGCCGATGTTCATGGGCATTGAGGGGGAAAATCTCGTGGGAGTTTTTTCGGCCAATGAATATTTAACACGCGCAAATTTAATGCGTGCATTTGAAAAAGGAAAAGCGGATACTCCGATTTACATCTCTAAAAAAGTCGCCGTGCTCGGAGGCGGAAATGTGGCAATGGATTCCGCAAGGATGGCAATGCGCCTCGGTGCTGAAAAAGTTTATGTGGTTTACAGAAGAACAGAAGTCGAAATGCCGGCGCGAAAAGAGGAAGTCGCCCATGCCAAAGAGGAGGGCATCGAATTTCTCTTTCTGCAAAATGCCAAGAGAATTATCGGAAACGATAAAGGAAGAGTCAAAGAGATGGAATGTGTACGATACGAATTGGGCGAGCCCGATGCATCAGGAAGACGGCGCCCCGTTCTGATTCCTGACAGTGAATTTATTCTTGATGTTGATACGGTTATTGTTGCAATCGGTAATGGAAGCAATCCTCTTATAAGTCAAACAACTCCTCAGTTAAATGTAAATAAATGGGGTAATATTATTGTAGACGAGACACAAAAAACCTCGGTGAACAGAATCTTTGCCGGAGGAGATATAGTCCTGGGTGCGGCAACCGTTATACTTGCGATGGGAGAAGGAAGGCGCGCCGCCGCGGCTATCAATAAAATGCTCGCCGAAGAAATAGAAGGCGAAAAAGAGAATTAAATCATTCGAAAGACGTTCAAATGAACGTCTTTTTTTTGTAGACTAAAGAGAATGTCTTGTAGTTTAGTGACCAATTGGGAATATTTCTACTATTGAAAAATGATTCCTTAAAGATTCGGTTCAAGAAATAAGGAAGGCGCTAAAGTTTATTCCGAGTAAGGAATTCACCGGGCCAAATTTGATCTCAGGATCTACAACATTGATTGAACTCTAATTTCGGTCTATCCCGGCCGCCGTTTAGGGTTTATGATTCCGCCGGACAGATTATTAATAAGGGTTTCAAATTTATATTCCGACTTTTCAGAGATTTGCATTATTTCCCTGAGCTTCTCACTGTAGGAATTAAACTCGATCAACTTTTCTTCAAAACATTCCTCGTATGCCCTGCTTTCGTCATGATCACAGTTCATTAATTGAAGAGACGATAACGTAAAGAGCCAGTCGAACAATTCCTCGAAATTCTCCTTACTGTAATACCAGACTCCCTCAAACTGATTTATTCCAATATACCGGAGCACAATCTCATTTTTCAGAAATGCGAGTAAAGCATTATCAGTTTCGGCCGGTTCTTCAGCAGAATTAACCGTTTCATTTTTTTCATCAAACCGGAATATTTCCGCGAGAGATGCCGGATCATTTTTGAAAATATTAAAAAGATAGATATCCCGCAGAACTTCCAGATCACCGCGGCACATCTTCTTAAGTATTTTTTTAACAGGCGAATCGAGAAGCATCTCTTCAATATAATTCTGCTTATTGATTTTTCCTTCCGCGGGGAAAAGTTCCTTCATATTCGTAATAATCAGCCATAGCATGAATATTATCGAATTATCATGATAGTTTGTATCTCTGGAGACGCGCACCGCACGGTGGAGATCTTTATGGACAGAGTTCTTCTTGCTGTCAAATTCATCGTCAAGAAGACGGTTCAATTTTCTAACCGAAACTATTTCCGATTCAAATTTTTCTATACTGTTCTGCAGATCGCATTCAATATCAAAATGGTTTTTAACTGTGGAAAGCAGCGCGAAATATTTTTCATCTATAAAACTTATCCTGTCCTCTTCACTGGATTTTTCATCCTCAAGAACGCACGTTTTAATAAATCCTTCAATAGCCTCCTCATCGAACATTCTTTCGAAAGCATAATGAACAGCTTCGAATTTCATCTCCATGAACGAACGATTCATATTGGGCACACCGCTATTTCCGAGTTTCCAGGCTAATTTTTCCCACTCTCCGGATTCATCATATACTTCACGCCAGTCAAGAAAGACTCTCAGCTTGAATGCGCCCAACTCCGCGTAAAATCCATTTTTACTGATGTCGCTTCCGGTTTTTATGAATTCCAATCCGGATATGTGTTCCCGGAAAATGTAAAAATGCCTCGGGGTCGGACGAATGTGCATCACTTCGGCAATCTTTCTTGTTTCAATCCCTTTGCCGCCGTAGTTATTCATAAGTTTTGGCGAGGAGGAATATATTATACCCGAGGTATCTTCATATTTATTATTGTATAAAACAAGCGCGCGTTCGGAAAGTTCGCTGTTTGTATAAGCGAAGACATTCTCATTTACAGAACCGTACTCGTCAACAAAATCGAACAGCCAGAAATTCGCTACCTGACTGAACAGATATCTTTTATTCATAAGGGGAAAAATTTCTTTCTGATGGCGTTCCACAAGCCACTGGTTCGGAGTTTCGTTGTAATACGCCCTCTGATATTCCATACCGTATTTTTCAGTATAACCTTCTACCTGTCCGTGCGAGAACATGGGGAGTCCCGGCAGTGTTACCATCAATGTACAAACACCAAAATATTTATCGTCAGTACCAAACTGTTTAATTGACGTTTCTTCATCCGGATTGCTCATAAAGTTTACATATCTTTTAAGAATTTCCGGCTCGAATTCCAGTGTATTGGAGATGAGGTCCCTGTATTTGGAATTTTCCTCTTTCATCATCATATGCATGAAAGCGCTGTTATATACACGGTGCATACCTAATGTTCTTACGAAATAACCTTCCATAAGCCAGAATGCCTCTGCAAGAAGAAGAGTATCCGGCAATTCAACATTAATTCTATCGACAACTTCTCTCCAGAATTCCTCGGGGAAGGCAGCATCAAACTGTTCCCGGGTCATAGCGTGATCTGAACGCGATGGAATATCACCTCCCC
>PGYS01000049.1 GCA_002839795.1 Ignavibacteriae bacterium HGW-Ignavibacteriae-3
ATTCTTATGAAGGTTCGGGTAAATTCAGGTTCGGTATTATCGAAATCGGGAAGAATTGCACCATTGGTGCCGGAACCGGAATGGGTCCCATCCAGATTGAGGACAATGTAAGGACACTGCCGGGGACAACTCTATCACCGTATTTTTCAAAGATCAAGTCAGGTTCCATAGTCGGATGGAATCCTCCCAATGTAAAGGAACCGAAAGTAAACAGTGATATCGTGAATGTTTGATTTATCCCTCTGTCCATTCATGCCTATAAAATATTTTTTAATTTTCACTCATAACTGCCAATTGCCGATATTAATAATATTGTAAATCTGTAATAATTATTCTAATTTGAATCCGGATCATAATTGAGACGAAAGATTAGCAGCACATTTATATTTATTTTTGCTCCGATTGATAAAACCAATAAAATTAATGCCTCTAAACAATTTTAAACAATCCGCTTAAACAACTTTTGATGGAATAATTTATGCCAATCACCAGACCAACTTCAAATTCATATAAGTCAAGACCATTAGCAGAAAGATTTGCCTCTTTCCTTCACCATAAATTAACCTTGCTGACAGTCATGCTTCTGTTCATAAATTGTTTTTTGTACAGCCAGAATAAAATTACTACTCCCTTGGAACAATTTGGTGCTAAAGTCGGCGATGATTATTTCCTTATTTCGTACAGCCAGATGGTGGATTATTGGAAAAAACTTGAACAGGAATCTCCACGGATGAAGCTGGAAGTTATTGGTAAAACTGCAGAGGGACGTCCTCAGTACATGGCTATCATCACTTCACCTGAAAATTTTGAAAAACTTGATAAGTATAAAGATATATCGCGCAAACTTGCACTTGCTGAAAACATCAATGATCTGAAGGCAAAAGAATTCTCAAAAATCGGTAAACCTGTCATCTGGATTGATGGAGGATTGCACGCGACTGAAGTTGTTGGCGCCAACCAGCTCATCGAAATGACCTATCAAATGGTTAATAATTACGATGAAGAGACTTTAAGGTTTCTCGATGATTTGGTACTTCTGCTTGTTCCGGCTAATCCGGACGGAATGGATCTGGTTGCAAACTGGTATATGCGGGAGAGTGATCCTAAAAAAAGAGCATTTAATAATATTCCAAGATTATATCAGAAATACATCGGACATGACAACAATCGCGACTTTTACATGGTGAACCAGGCCGAGACAGAAAATATGTCCCGTATTATGTATATGGATTGGTTCCCGCAGATAATGTATAATCATCATCAGTCTGCACCTCCGGGATTAATTGTTTTCGTTCCTCCATTCCGCGACCCGCCGAATTATTTTTACAATCCTCAATTAATCATTGGAATTGAGTCAGTCGGAATTGCTATGCACAGCCGCCTTGCTGCAGAGAATAAACCGGGGGCCGGCATGCGTTCAACGGCATCTTTTTCTATTTGGTATAACGGAAGCCTCAGAACTACCGGATATTTTCACAATCAGATCGGCATACTTACAGAAATGATGGGAAACCCTACACCGATGGAATTGGGATTCTTCCCGGATCGTCAGCTCGTGTCGAATGATTTTCCCTTTCCGCATGAACCAAAGGAATGGCGCTTCCGCGAGGCTATAGATTATTCAATCACACTTAACAAAGCTATACTCGATTATGCGTCCAGAAATAAAGAGACGCTGTTATATAACCGTTATTTAATGGGTAAAAAATCTATTGATCTTGGCAGCAGGGATAGTTGGACAATCCACCCGGGAATTATTGAGAATTTAAAGGAGACTGTGAAAAAAGAAGAGGAATTAAAAAAAGATTCCACACAGTCATCCGGTTCCCGTAATCAGGGTACTCCAAAAAAATATTTTGATCTTCTCCGCCTGCCCGGTGATAGAGATCCTCGGGGATACATTTTATCCGGCAATCAAAATGATTTTCCAACGGCTACAAAATTTGTAAATGCTCTTATTAAAAGCGGGATAAAAGTTCTCAGGGCAACAGAAGATTTTCAAGTGGGAACAAAGAACTACCCGGCCGGTTCATATATAATTAAAACTGCGCAGGCGTTTCGTCCTCACATACTTGATATGCTTGAACCTCAGGATCATCCTAATGATTTTAAATATGAAAACGGACCGCCCATTCCGCCATATGATAATGCCGGGTGGACTCTCGCTTACCAAATGGGAATAAAGTTTGACAGGATCCTTGACGGCTTTGACGGACCGTTCGATGAGATAAACGGACTTGCGCGACCGTTAGCTGGAAAATTAAATGAAGTAAATAATCCGAAGGGATATCTATTAAGATACGGTTCGAATGACGCCGTAATCGCGGTTAATCGCCTTCTTAAAAATGGTCATAAGATTTTTTGGATAAAAGAAGAACTTTCAAACAGGAACAATGTTTATCCGGCCGGGACAATTTTTATTGAACCAAAGAATTCAACCCATGATTCCTTGAAAAAGTATTCGGCTGAACTCGGATTAAATTTTGATGCGATCGATTTTGTCCCGTCCGTTGAATCAGTCCAAATAAAGCCTGTGAGAATTGCCCTGTGGGACAGGTATGGAGGTTCAATGCCGTCAGGATGGACAAGATGGCTCCTTGAACAGTTTGAATTTCCATTTGAGGTTGTTTATCCGAAGGGGCTGAATCAGGATAAATTAATTGATAAGTATGACATTATAGTTTTTGTTGACGGCGCTATCCCGCCTGTCAGAGGGGCGGCTAATCAGCAGCCATACCAGAACAGGCCATCCAATTTCAAACCGGAATCCATTCCGCAGGAATACCGGGATTGGCTCGGATCCGTTACAGCAGATACTACCATACCTGCAATAAAGAAGTTTCTCACCGAAGGAGGTTCTGTTCTGACGATCGGAAGTTCTACAAATTTTGCGTATTACCTGGATCTGCCGATTACTAACCACATGGTGGATAATAAAGGAGAGAAACTCTCCCGCGAGCAATATTATGTGCCCGCCTCAATTCTAAATGTGAGGGTTAATAATAACCTGCCTATTGCTTACGGACTTCCGGAGCATCTGGATGTAATGTTTGAAGAGAGTCCGGTATTCAGATTGAAACCTGACGCGGAGAAAAACGGTATATCACCGATTGCATGGTTTGACAACGACCGCTCTTTACGAAGCGGATGGGCATGGGGCCAGGATAAATTGTACGGCGGTGTAACAATGGCAGAGGCAATAGTCGGCAAGGGAAAACTGTATCTATTCGGTCCGGAAATACTTTTCAGGGGCCAATCGCACGGCGCTTTTAAATTTTTCTTTAACGGGATTTATTTGAGCTCGGTTAAAAATTAATTTTAATCTTTAACCGGTTTTCAGGAAGATTGTTTTGCTTGATGGGAGAAATTTTGATAATCATTTGGATGATGGCAGGATTGAATACTTTCCGTCATTGGCGCAGGAAATATTTTAACAAATTATTATTCGGGCAGACTTAATTTAATTTTTTCCAGCTCCTCCCATCTTTCGTAAAATTGGCGCACATTCTGTTTCGCTTCTTCAAGCTGTTTGGTTAGCTCATTTATCCGTGGCGCATATTTTTCAAAAAAATCGGGGGATGAGAAAATGCCCTCTATCCTATCGACCTCAGCCTCCGCAGCCAGAATATCTTCTTCGATTGTTTCCAGTTCTTTGGCTTCCTTCCAGGTAAGTTTTTTTGCTTTCTGTTTTACCTGCCGGATCTCTTTCTTCCCGCTTTTTTCGCGACTTTCTGTTTCTGCTTCGGGTTTGGAGCGCATTCGTTTTTTTTCAAGATAATAATCATAATTGCCCTCACTGAAATATATATTTCCGTCTTCTTCAAAAGAGAGAACTCCGTTACAAACGCGGTTAAGAAAATATCTGTCATGGCTGACAACAACTACACATCCCTCGAAAGCAATCAAAGCCTCCTCAAGAATCCGCAAGGTATTCAGATCAAGATCGTTTGTAGGTTCATCCAGCAAAAGAAAATTTCCGCCGCTTCTTAGAATCTTGGCTAATGTTAACCTGCTCTTTTCTCCTCCGGATAATCTTCCAACCAGTGTATTAATTCTATCATCTTCAAAAAGAAAACGGCGGAGATAAGTCCAGACACTGATATCGCTCCTTCCAAACTTTATAATGTCACTCCCCTCACCTATTGCATTGAGTACTGTATCATCGTCGTTGAGAATCAGCCTGGACTGATCTATATAATTGAATTCAGTTTTTTCACCGAGTTCAATCTTGCCTGCCGCCGGTTCAAGACTTCCGAGAATAACTTTAAGCAGCGTAGTTTTGCCGACTCCATTCTTGCCGACTATTCCCAGTTTCCTGCCCGGTTCAAAATTAAATGTAAGACCTTTTATCAGATCCTTTCCTCCAAGTCTAACACTTATATTCTTCAGCTCAACAACCTTATTGCCGAGTTTTTCTGCGGGCGGGATTATCAATTCAACATCAAGTTCCGCTTCCTTATTCTGCTGTCCGGCAATTTCATAATAATTATCAAGCCGGCTCTTTGCTTTTGTTCTCCGCGCACGCGGACCGCGTCTTACCCATTCCAGCTCCCGACGTAAAAAATTCTGACGTTTGCGCTCTTCAATTTCCTTCACCGCTTCTCGTTCAGATTTGTTGATCAGATATTCCGTGTAATTTCCCTGGTGGGAAAAGAAAACGCCGCCTGATAGTTCAACGATTCTGTTTGCAATCCGGTCAAGAAAATAACGGTCGTGCGTTACAAAGATACATGTTCCGTTATACTGGGTTAGAAAATTTTCTATCCATTCTATCGAGTCCGTATCAAGATGATTTGTAGGTTCATCCAGGATCAGCAGATCGGGCTGTGAGATGAGGGCTCGGCATAGAGCAACGCGTCTCTTTTCGCCTCCGGATAAAGTTGCAACATCTCTTTTACGCTCCGGCGCGTGCAGCGATTTAATAAGCAGATCAATTTTTCTTTCGAGATTCCAGCCGTCAACTCTTATAATTTTTTCTTCAAGAATATGTCTCTGTTTAGAGTCATGTGAAAGATGTTCATATTCATGTACCAGATCTATAATATGAGAGGCGCCGTCATAAATATTTTCTCCTACATTTCTGGATTCATCCATAGTAAATTCCTGCGAGAGGAAACCGATCATCAGATCTTTCTTTCTGGCAACCTCCCCGGCATCCGGCCGGATGATGTCAGAGATGATTTTAAGAAATGTAGATTTTCCGGCTCCATTCCTGCCGACAAGACCTATCCGGTCGCCTTCATGCACGCTAAGCGAGGCTTTATCGAGTATTATCTGCTCCCCGAAATAAACTTCAAGTTCTTTAGCCGTCAGAATAACAGGAGTTATATTATTGTTCACTGTTTATGTTTTTTTAATAAGTTGTGCAAATATAAGTAATATAGAATTGTCACCGTTAATTGAAAATATTCTTAAATACTCTTAGTTTGAACCGAAACAATTTTAGGTGATTATGAATTCCATCGAATGGACCTTCCAGCTCAGATTCATGGTTGCAGTTGCATTAGGATTACTCATCGGCCTTGAACGCGAGAGCAACAAAAGCAAGCATAAGTCTTTAATTCTCGGAGGCATAAGAACATTTCCTATAATCAGCATGCTGGGATTCGGCTGTGCATGGCTTTTCCAGATAGGGGTGACGTTTATGCTTCCGCTGGGCTTGCTGAGTCTCTGCGCACTTGTATCGATATCATATTTTTCGAAAATCCAGTCGGATCGATGGGGCGTTACAAGCGAGGTTTCAGCTCTTTTAACATTTGTGGTAGGCGCGCTTGCACTGCTTGTAGACATTTGGGCTGCAATGGCTTTGGGAATTATAAATACCATGCTGCTTTCGGAAAAAGCCGGATTGGAAAATGTTGTTGAGAAACTTGACAAATCGGAATTTACCGCGGTTTTAAAATTTCTTCTTGTAACACTCATAGTTCTTCCTGTTCTTCCGAATAAAGATTTCACTCAATTCGAACTTAATCCGTCAAAAGTTTGGCAGATTGTTATTCTGGTTTCTTCGATAGGATTCGTCGGCTACATTTTATCAAAATTTCTCGGGGCAAAGGTCGGCCTGTGGCTTTCAGGTCTTGTGGGAGGAATTGTTTCCAGTACGGCGGTCGCTATCGCGAACGGCAGATTAGCACATAACAGTTCCCAACAGGCACCAAGCGCGCTGCAGTCAACTATCGTCGCAAGCAGTGTGATGTATCTTCGTATTCTTGTCCTGATATTAGTAATCAATCCTTTGGTTGTGGATGCACTGTGGTGGAAACTTGTATTTTTAAGTCTGGTGGGCTTTGGTCTATCCTTGTTTAAAACAAAATCAGGGGAGGGCGCAAACCTGTCAGAGCAGGAATTGCAAAAATTACAGAATCCGTTTGAACTTAAACCCGCATTGATATTCGCGATACTTTTTGTTGCTCTTTCAGTAATTACAAAATTGGTAACAAAGTATGTTGGTGCTCAGGGACTGCTGACACTATCAGCGGTTGTGGGTTTATCTGACATTGATCCCTTTATTCTTTCTTTGGTGCATGGTCCGCTTACAGATATTAATCTTATTTCTTCGGCGATTATAATTTCATTAATGAGTAATACAATAATGAAGGGAATTTATTTTGGTTATTTTGTACCGTCGCTTAGGATGAGAACGGCTGAAAGATTCGGGATTCTCACTTTAGCACATATTCCTTTATTGTTTATATGAAAAATTAATGGGCCGGAGTAAATCCGACCCATTATAATTCAGCAACCGAAATAAATTTTTATTTGACCGGAACTTGATCAAAAATCAGGAGCACGTAACTTTTCATTTACCTTCCCTGAACAATATCTCTCACTCTTTCGGTAATAGTTCTGAAATCAATCTTCCCGCTTCCCGTTTTGGGCATCTCAGGAAGTACCACGAATCTGCTTGGTACTGCAATGCTTGGCAGCTGTTCGCTCATTTTTTTGAGTATAGCTTTTTCGTCAATCTGCTGCGTAACGGTCGCGACAATTTTTGCTCCTCTAAGAGCATCGGGAACTTCAACAACGCAGCATTCGACATCGGGCGGAAGAAGTTTTTCAAGTACATCCTCTACTTTTATCAAGGAGACCATTTCACCGCCGACCTTCAGAAACCTTTTTAATCTTCCCACATGCCATAAGTACCCGTCAGCATCCATGTAGCCCATATCACCCGTGTCATACCATCCGCGCCTGATGCTCAACGACGTCTGTTCAAAATCATCGAAGTAACCTTTCATAACATTATCGCCTTTAACCAGTACTTTACCTATTTCTCCCACCGCGCATTCTTCGCTGGTTTCGTAATTTTCAATTCTGACCCGAACACCTTCAATTGGCCTTCCAACGCTTCCCGGACGGTTAAACTCCGGAGTATTAACTGTTATAGCCGGACTTGTTTCGGTAGCGCCATAAGCTTCCAGCAATACTTTCCCGTGCTTATCAATAAATCCCTTCCTCAAAGCATCGGGGCATTTATCGGCGCCCGTAAGAATAATCCTGCATGAATCAAAATCACCTTTCTTCGAGTTGCGGAGATATCCCCAGAAGAATGTCGGGGTTCCGGCCATAAGAGTAACTTTTTCCTCCCTTACTATTTCGCAGACAGTCTTGAAATCAAGCGGATTCGCATACGTCACTACTGTCATACCCTCTGCAACCGGGACCCAAAGATTCGCGGTCTGTCCGAATACATGGAAATAAGGAAGATTCGCAAGGAATATATCGTCAGAATTAAAAAAGTACGCTTTTGTTAAACTTTCATAATTGGAAGAAATATTTTTATGAGTAAGCTGAACGCCTTTCGGTTCTTTTTCGCTTCCGCTCGTAAAGAGTATAAGTAGAGTATCGTTCTCCTCCCCCTGATGTATCTTTTTGATTATACTTTCCGCAGATAAACCTGATTTCAGTGCAGCTCTAATTTTATCGAAGAAGGAAACCGATTTCATTATATCTTCAAGATAGACCATCCCGTCAATATGCGGACAGCCGACTTTCTCCAGCAGGGCTCTTGATGTGATAATTGTCTTGAATGCACATTTCTTTTGAGCAAATTCGCAGTTGGCCGCCGCGCCTGTAGAATAGTTTATCATAACGGGAATTCTTCCGCTCATTACGGTCGCAAGAACTGACAGAACGGTCCCCACAGTATTCGGAAGCATAATTCCGAGGAAACCTTCTTCATACTGCTTGAATTTATTTGTGAGAACGAGCGACCCGATTAAAGCTTTTTTATATGTGACCCTTCTGCCAAGGGTTCTATCAATAACTGCAAGTTTCTTTTCGAACTTTTTTGCACTGCGCACGAATTCATGGTGTAACAGCATATTATTAGACCTCGATTAATTTGATATAATTATATTTTTATGAAAAATGTCAGAAATAAAAATCGACTTTATCACACACTCTGATTATTATAAATAATTTAATAGCCGAATCACAAAAACATCGAATCGTAATAAAAACTGAGTAAAGCTATTCCGCCATATTCGTCAATTGAAATACAAATTCAAGCAGGCGGATTTAAAAACTTTTGGAAAGCCTTTGGGGAACTAATTATTGAAATGATATTAATTGAGATTAAAATCAATACATACCTATAGAATTATTTCTGCGGCAATATGTGGTTTTCTTGAGAACTTTGCAACCATTCTTGTATTTTCATTGGTTCCCCGATTATTACGCCTGACGGACTATATGGCAACTTTTCTTTAGGCAAATATCTGGTTTATTCTGAAGATATTTAATTTGGGATGCGGTTTTATTAATTATCTCTGTATAAATTGCATTGTTTATTTTAAAGCTGTTATTGAATTTGATAATTAATAATAACCCCTAATGAATCCGGGCACTATGGAATTCCTAAATTATTTAATCGATCTTTTCCTCCATCTTGATAAGCATCTTAATGAGATTATTCTTCAATACGGTGAGCTGACGTATGCCATACTATTTCTGGTAATCTTTGCGGAAACAGGATTAGTTTTCACCCCTTTCCTGCCAGGAGACTCTCTCCTTTTCGCGGCGGGAACATTTGCCGCAATAGGTTCCTTTGATGTAAATATATTGTTTATAATTCTCACCGTCGCGGCGATTGTGGGAGATTCAGTTAATTACACGATTGGCCATTATCTCGGAATGAAGTTATTTGAAAAAAATAACCGCTTTTTGAAGAAAGAATATCTGGACCGCACTCACAAGTTTTACGAGAAGCATGGAGGCAAAACTATTATTCTGGCCCGGTTTGTTCCAATAGTAAGAACCTTCGCTCCTTTTGTCGCGGGTATAGGAGCCATGACCTATTCCAAATTTATTTTATATAATGTGGTTGGCGCTATAGTCTGGTGCGGATTGTTTATATACGGAGGTTATTTTTTCGGAAATTTATCTTTTGTTAAAAATAATTTTTCAATTGTTATTCTCGTGATAATACTTATCTCCATACTTCCGATGGGAATAGAATATGCCAGGCACCGGATCTCGCAAAATAAAGCTGAGTCCGGAAATAGTTAACCCGGATCTATATTTTAGAGAATCTTTTCCATATATAGAATACGGGAATTCCCAACAGGACAATTATAAATCCCGGCCAAGTATAATCCGGTTTGTAGAATAAGAGTATCAACGCTATTGAACCGGCCAGCAAAATGTAAAGAAGCGGAAGCACCGGATAGCCGAATGCCCTATAAGGTCTGTCTGCATTTGGCTGCTTTTTTCGGAGAATAAAAATACCCGCGATCGTAAGTATGTAAAAAATTAATACCGCAAAGACAACGTAGTCAAGTAATTGAGAATAGGTCCCCGATAGACAGAGCAGACTTGCCCAAATTCCCTGGAAGATAAGTGCATTTGCCGGAACAGATTTGGAATTCAGAATAGCAGTTGATTTGAAAAATAATCTATCTTTTGCCATCGCGTAAAAAACGCGCGGCCCGGCGAGTATCAAGCCATTATTGCAGCCGAACGTGGAAACCATAATAAGTATAGCCATAATAATCGCGGCAGGCTCCCCGAAAATCAAATTGGCCGCCGCCGTCCCAACCCTGTCTTCTCCGGCAAATTGAATTCCCAAACTAATAACATCTTTTCCGGCCGGATTTCCAGCGAGAGGAAGTACGAGCAAGTAGGCAACATTTGCCAGAAAATATAGAATGATTACTACCGATGTTCCGAAAAGTAAACTTAGCGGGATATTCCTCTTAGGATTTTTTATTTCTCCCGCGGTGAAAGTTATATTTTCCCAGGCTACACTTGAGAACAGAGATCCCACCATCGAAACTCCGATCGCTGCAACTATTGAAAAACCTGTAAGCGATTCAATCCAGCTGATCTTGCCATCAGTAAAATGGATCCATTTTCCATCCCACATGTTTGAGAAATTCGCGCTTATTGCCTCCGCATTTGAACCGATGAATATTCCTAAAAGAATCAGACCAAATAATGCCGCTGTTTTTGCTATTGTAAATATATCCTGAACAAATTTGGCTTCCCGCAATCCGCGTATATTTATATATGTTAACAATATTATCGAACAGATGGCAAGAATCTGCCCGGCATGAATATTTAATCCGGATACGGAGAGAAGTATATTATCGGAACTGAACCAGGGGAACACCAGTGCGGTAAATTTTGCAAATGCCACTGCTACCGCGGCAATAGTTCCGGTATTAATAACCAGGAATAATGTCCATCCATATAAAAATCCAACAAGAGGATTATAAGATTCACGGAGATAGACATACTGCCCTCCGGCATGCGGCATCATTGCGGCAAGTTCACCATAGCTCAGTGCGCCTATAATCGTAATGATCCCGGTAATCAACCATACCAGAAGAAGCAATCCGCTGGAGCCGACAGTTCTCGAAATATCCGCGCTTACAATGAAAATTCCGGATCCGATCATAGACCCGATTACAATCATCGTTGAATCAAATAATGATAATTCTCTTTTAAAGGACGGCGTTGTATCGCGGCTCATTTCTAATTCCGAATATTTTGTTAATTAATTTAATCCAACATTTTCAAAAGAACTACAAAAAAATACCCCGTCGACGCGGGGTATTCCGAAAATAATTTCTGTTTTAGCCTTAACTGATTTTTTTCACTTCAACATACCAGTCGCTTGACTGTTCCAGTGACTTGTTAAGACGCTGAATCAGAGTATGAGGATCATCCAGACTCCCCTCCTGCAGTAGGGCCGATTCAAACAACTGTTCCGTTACCGTTAAAATGAAATCGTCATTCGGATCTTTCTTGAATACTTTAATAAGATTGCGAACAAGTTTATGATCGGGATTGACTTCAAAAATTTTCTTGCTCTGCCCCATTTCTTTATTAGTCATTCTTAATATTTTCTGCATGGATGCCGAGAGTCCTTCATCTTTGGAGACAACGCATGAAGCGCTGTCAACAAGCCTTGTGGATTTAACCACATCCTCAACCCTTTCAGACAAGATGCTCTTCATTTTGGATAACAGGCTGAAGAAATGTTTTTCATCATCTTTATTCAGATCATCAAGGTCGGATTTCTTCTCCTCGATATTTTTCATCTCGCTTAATTTTTTGGAATCAACGGCTTCTGCCGATTTGAAATCGAACTCCTTATATTTATGGAGAGACTGAACAACAAATTCATCAACCGGATCAGTCAGGAATAGAACTTCAAGCCCCTTATTCCTGAAAATCTCCATGTGGGGATCCAGACGAAGCGCATCCCGGTTGGCACCTGTTATAAAATAGATTTCCTTCTGTCCTTCTTTCATACGGGAAGTGTAATCAGCCAGCGAGATAAGCTCTTCTTTATCCTTGCACTCGGACGAATTAAAACGGATCAGTTCCATAAACTTATCATGATTGGAATAATCGCCGTAACCGAGTTTGAATATTTTTCCGTGTTCTTTCCAGAATTCATTGTATCCTGCAGAATCGTTTTTGGCCTTATCGGAGAGATAGCTGAATAAAGTACTCGATACACTGGACGCGATCTTTGTGAATACAATATTTTCCTGTAAAGTCTCTCTGGAAATATTCAGAGGAAGATCCTCGGAATCAACGACGCCCTTTACAAAGCTCAGGTATTCGGGAAGCAGTTCTTTATTTTTATGCTGAATCAGTACTCTTCGAACGTAAAGATCCAGTCCGTAATTTTCCCTGTCATGCCAGAACATATCATTACTTTTCTTCGGGATAAAAAGCAGTACATTGAACTGTATTGGCGCATCCACCGCCTTATGTATAACATCCATCGGTGCATCGGAATCATAACTGAGAAATTTATAAAATTCTTCATACTGCTCTTTTTTGACAGAGCTTTTTGGTTCGCGCCAAATGGCACTGACGGTGTTAATTTTATCTTTGGCAAGAAAGATCGGGTGTGAAATAAAATTTGAATGCTTTTTGATAATGCTCTCAAGGCGCCATTTTTCTGCAATCTCAGATGCATCATCTTTAAGGTAAACTTCAATTTTTGTTCCGCGGGGAAGTTTTTCGTCAAGCTCAATTATTTCATATTCTCCGAGTCCGTCTGATTTCCATTCAACTGCTTTTTCGTCATTGCGGAAGGACTTAGTCTTGACAATAACTTCTTTAGCGACCATAAAAACGGAATAAAAGCCCACTCCGAATTTTCCAATCATATTAGCCGGATCCGCTTTAGTCTCGCCCAGAAGTCGTACAAATTCTTCAGTTCCTGATTTGGCAATCGTCCCTATATTTGCAATCACCTCATCCCGGGTCATTCCTATTCCGGTATCAGCTATGGTCAGCATCTTTTTCTTATCGTCAAATTCGATCCTGATTTCGAGCGGAAGATCCTTATCTGACATTTCCACGCCACGGTTGGATTCGAATCTTAATTTATCAAGAGCGTCGGAGGCATTGGAGATTAATTCGCGGAGGAATATCTCTCTGCTGGTGTATAATGAATGAACAAGTATATCAAGAAGTTTTTTAACTTCGGCCTTAAACTCGTATTTTTTCGTATTCTCTGTCATTTTACCTACCTCTATAGAAAATTCTTTTATGATTATTTTTTCTCAGTGCAAAAATATAATGCGTGGAAATATTTTTCAATCACTGCACAACAATTGCTGATTTTTTCCGGTTTTACATTTGCGGATTATTCATTCAGGTCATTACACAAGCCCCAGGCAATTAAATTTTAAAAAGTACTTTTCAACCGGAAATCCGGCAAGATTTATTGTGATTACATATTAATGGAAAATATTAATTGAAGATTTTTAAATTGACACAGGGATAGCAAATCACCCGACAAAAACTTCCGGGCACATACCGTAAAATTAATGGCAACCGGATACTGTTTTACTCTTTTGTATCTTTTTTCTCTTCTTCGCTCATTCCTTTTTTGAACTGACGGATCCCGTCTCCGAGTCCTTTCATCAGTTCAGGGATTTTCTTTCCTCCGAACAGTAATAGCAGAACCAGAACAATGAGGATAATCTCTGTTGGACCTAAATTTCCCATATCAACCTTTCTTTTTAATTTTCCTCTGAAAGATAAAAACAATTAATTGGGATACAAAATGGATTGTCGGATTGAGGCTCTCATCACTCAATAACCAAATTGGGAAAAACATCAGGAGAATAGCGAACTATAGCCGGGATAAGGCTTAATGCCTCGTTTTTCTTACCCAGCATATCATAGACTTTCATAAGATAATACGCAGCAATAGAGTTTGTTTCATCATTTTTAATAGCTTTTAGAAGATAGTCTTGCGCAATCAAAAAATTATTTGAATGATAAAAAGCCATTCCCTTCAAAGCGTTGGCCTCGCTCGTTTTTTGCGGGCAAAGCTGAATAACGCGATCGCATTCTTCAACAATTTGTTTCAGAAGCGTCCTGTCACCCCTTTCAAGCATCTTTACAAAAGAATTGTTCGCCATGATGTAATACTTCAAATATTTTATACCGCAATCCTGATTTTCATTATTTCTGATTTTTTCCTTGCGTGTGAAAATTGGAAGGAACTGCCGCATTTCATCCGAATAAAATATCTGCGTATAATAATTTTCTCTAAAATCATCATGCACGAACAATGCGCATTCGGCAAATGCGCTCGGTTTGGCGCCCGCAGGAAAAATTATATAATCCGGCTTTTGAGATAGGACATATTCAGCATTGTAGCGCCTCTCTTTCCAAAGAACAGGTAATTCCTCACCAATTCCTTCAGTTTCCCTGGGATGATGCGCAATATAACTGTCCGTCAATCCCACTATATCAATCACATGCGCGCCGGAGAAATATGAAAACGCGCCTATTGTTGACATTGCAACTGTTACCGCTTTTTCATCCTTATGCACATTCAGGTTCTTGTTTTTAACCCATGCCGCGTAAACTTTCATCTTCTTTACAAGTCCGCTCTCATAACTGCGCTTCTCAATCATCCCGGGTTTTTGGATTGTATAGTTTATTACTCCGAGGCCCGCGATCGATGCCAGCAGAACAGCAAATGTTGACAAGGCGAGAATTTTTTTATTCGGCAGAAGATAATTTACAGTCCCAAAAATTGATTTGACGAATACCAGATATATCAGAGGCAGAACCGGAAGAAAAAAACGGTATAGAGGAAGAACATCCCCGCCGATAAGGATAATCATAATTATCCAGGAAACACTAAAGCACAAGAGAAATGACACTGACCTTATATTTTTTTTATCCTTGAATAAAACAACTGGCAATATTAGAGCGGCTCCATAAAACAAATAACCCTGAGCGAATTCCAGAAAATAATTTATTCCGCGAATTATAAATTCAGGAGAAAATTCGGTCTTCGCATAAAATGTATTGGGCAAAGGGTAACCGTAGTAAATTATTCTAAAGCCGATGTATATAAGAAGGGGTATTGAATACCACATTATTTCAAGGCGGGTCGTTTTATCGAAAGCTTCCCGGATTCTTGCCGGGCGGTTTTCTTTTATACTCGAGAAATAGTCAAAAGAAATTTTATGAAATATAATCAAAGCAAAAACAAGCAGCCCCTCGGGTCTTACGAGGGAATTCAGAAAAGAAATAAAAACCAAAATATAATCGGGCTTCCCCGCTTGATAATTTTTCAGATACCGGATAACCGAGAGCAGAGTGAAAGAGACAAACAAGGATGTCTCCATGGCGCTTACACCCCAATAGATTAAAGGTATTGAGTAGGCCATCAACGCGACCGGCGTAAGGTGAACTATTTCATTGATAATTTGCCGGTACAGTTTTTCATCCCGACCACGGCTGCCGTTTAACATCCGTCCAAGTGAATAGGTTAAGATCAAAATCACTACTGAGAAGAAGAGAGAGAATAATTGTGCTGTTTTTTCGATGTGCGTGAAGCTTAAAATGTCGCCGGAAGCATCGAGATTATCATTCAGGAATATTTTATCATGTATCACTTTCTCGCCGCTGAGAAGCATAACCCATAAAAAATTTGTATAGCCCTCAACTTTTTCCCCTTCATTAAAGACTAAACCATTGCCCTCCGTAAAATTTTTTGCGTAGCGGAAAGATGTATATGCGTCATCTTGAATAAATTTTACCCGGAGAGAATGACTGAGGAAGATAAAAATAAGAAAGAAGAGTACCGATAGACCGAGAAAGTCAGCGAATGTTAGTCTTTTATACCGGTTAAACACAGTTTCAAAATTCATTTTCAAATAATTTGTGGCGAGTATGAGGACAATTTAAGAAATTAAAATAACTATTTAATCTCGGTGCGTAATCAGAATTGAAATTCCATTCATCATCTTTCAGGAATCTATTAATTATTTGAGGTTGGTATATTTTATTTCATCCCTTTCCTTTCTGAAGATCACATGTGACAATTCTTCTTTAACCTCGAATACAGCGCCGCTTATTTTAATAATCGTACCCGGGTAAACAGTTTTAGATACACTTACGAAGGCCCCGGCAACATTGAAATAGTCTTTCTGTATTTCTTTCAAACGATTCCTTAATCTTTCAATTTCTTTCAAAAAATCTGCTTTCTGTTCTTTGAGTTTGCTTACTGACGGACCCTGCACAGCGCCCGGCGGCCTTTTTTCAATTGTTTCAATTTTCTTTTCAACCTCTGCTAATAATTTATTTGCGGCTTTGATCTGGCCTTCTTTCTCAAGAATCTTTTCTTTGATTTGCAGATTTATACCAACTTCAATTTCAGTTGGTACATAATAAAGATTACTGATGGAAGCTGCAGTCACATTATTCACCGCCATTATTTTACCGCCAATAATAACTCCGCCGGCTTTAACGAGAACTACCTGGTCGTCACATTCAATTGTTGTGTTTCTTATTTCCAGTCCGGAATAAACACTGCCACGGCATTTTATCTGAGCATTCTGTATATAGTTTGCATGAATATCCCCTCCCGTTTTAATCAATTTATCAGGTGCCCCTTTTATTCCGATCTTTACGGTCAGGGATCCGTCGCAATTGATGGAAGCCTGCTCAATGACTCCTTTAACTTCAATATTATACGGTGTGGTAACCGAGAAATCCGGTTTTACATCTCCCTTTATTTCAATTGAGCTTTTTACATTTATATTACCGGTTGAGTAATCGACTGAATTCTGAACTACATATAATTTTTGTACTTCGAGAAACTGATTCTGAGAATGATAACAGATAATTCCGTCAACAGCGGCTTTAATAAGGTTGATATTTTCAGGATCCCTGTAAGTTCCCTGCCCGGTTTTGATATCGCAATCTTTTCCCGGGTAGGTAAGTATTTTATGACCGTAAACATCCATACCGTCCATACCTTTGGAAGCGGGCGTTTTTCTGACAAGTATGTGATCTTTTACTGTGCTGTGGACAATACTTACTTCTTTATAATCCACATGTCCGTCTTCCTTGATCTGGGGCTTGTAGGATATATCGGTTGGAAAACAAAGTTCGAGACTTGCCGGTTCTCCATTTATCGGAGTGACACCCTCAGCAATTAAAAATCTGTCTCCCCAGCTCTTGGACTCGATGATCTCATCAATTACAGATTCCCTCAAGCCAAATTTCACACCGCTGTTCCTTATGTAATCAAGAACTATCTGCGATGTAATTTCAGTTTCTTCTTCGCTTCCGGGTTCTTTAACTGTTACGAAAGCTTTCATGTTATTCTCGTCGACAGTTACTTTTACTCTATCGGTGAGAAATATTGGGGGATTAACGAGCATGCCTTCTCCTAAAAATTTAAAGCCTATTTATGGTAATAGTATTATCGGAGGAAACACAAAGAAAATAAGCGCAAAAATTTATTTTATTCCGGAATATCCGGTATGTTTTGATATCACATGTTTTCGGCTCATATTGAGCGAATAATTGGAATTACCGGAGCTTCAAATCCGCATGGGCGCTCTGATTTCTCTTTCCCATAATCGCTGAACAGGAAACCCGAACAACAATTCATATGAATCTTCTTATTGTAAATAGTAAGTTTGTCGAGGTTAATTAATTATTTTTGTGGTTTAGATTTAATAATCTTCGTTTAATCTGATTAATCAATTCAGCTTATGACACTCAGGAAACACATAAAAGAAACTGTAAGACTCGCTCTGCCGATTTCAGTTGGACAACTGGGTCACGTAATGCTCGGTGTTGTTGACAGTCTAATGGTCGGGAGAATCGGCTCGGCATCTCTCGCCGCCGCATCACTTGTAAATGGAATTTTTTTCCTGATTATAGTGATCGGTATTGGTCTGTCTATGGCAGCAACTCCTCTAATTGCTATCGCGAAAGGAAGTGATGAATTCGATGACTGCGGTAAAATTTTAAATCATTCGCTGGTTGTGAACTCCATATTTTCAATAGTACTGATGTGCGGGACGTTTGGATTTTCATTTCTTATCCCGTATTTAAATCAGCCGGACGATGTTGTTAGACTGGCAGTTCCTTATCTGCAGGTATTAACTCTATCTGTATTTCCATTCATATTATTTCAGACACACAGACAATTTCTTGAAGGACTTTCACTTCCAAAGCCCCCGATGTATGTGGCTATATTCGCAAATTTATTAAACGCGTTCTTAAACTGGTTATTCATATTCGGTAATTTTGGATTCCCTGAATGGGGATTATTCGGAGCGGGCATTGCTACAACTATAACGCGTTCAACAATGGCAATTATTCTTTTCTATTATATTCTGAACTCCAACAAACTGAAAATCTACAAACCCGCATTTAATATAAAACCGTTAGATTTTCCTCTGATCAATAAAATTATCAGTATCGGATTGCCGAGCGGACTTCAATATTTTCTTGAAGTTGCAACATTCGCGTTTGCCGCCATAATGGTCGGATGGTTAGGCAAAACTCAGCTGGCGGCTCACCAGATAGCGCTAAATCTCGCTTCAATAACATATATGATCATACTCGGAATTTCCGCGGCCGGCACAATCAGAGTCGGCGAGGCGCTTGGAAGAAAAAGCTTAATTCAAATCAGAAGAGCTGGTTTCAGCGCACTCGGTCTTGCATCCGTGCTGATGTTCTTTTTCGGAATCGTTTTTATACTGCTCAGAAATTTTTTCCCTACCCTTTATATCAATGAAAAAGAAGTGATTGATGTTGCATCCAAATTACTCATCATAGCCGCTCTCTTCCAGATATTCGACGGGCTGCAGGCAACCGGGATAGGAATTCTCCGGGGATTGACCGATACAAAAATTCCACTGCTGATTTCATTTGCGTCCTATTGGCTCGTCGGTATTCCCGTTTCCATAATCCTGGGCTTTTATTTGAAGTTGGGAACTATCGGGATTTGGATCGGACTTCTAACAGGTCTTGCATTAGTAGGAATAACTCTTTCTTTCCGGTTCAACAATAAGAGTAATAGAATATTCACCTCTGATCAAGAATAAATTTAAGATATTCGGTAATTCATGTTATACCGGAAAAATAAAGAGGCATAATTCCGGTTCTCGATAGACCAAAATATAGTATGGGAGGAAAAATACATCATATTTTTATTTTTCAAATGTATCACTTAATTAATTTTTATATTTGCGAACAGAATTTATCGGGTTGATCCTCAGAAAGAAGAATTGATGAGCCGCTTTGCACCTTTATTTGTTATAATCGCTGCCGCCTTATGGGGTGTTGATGGAATTGTGCTCCGCCCAACGCTTTATAGTCTTCCGGTTCCACTGGTTGTATTTTTGGAAAGCTCGATAGTCGCTTTAATTCTCTCCCCCATTTTTATTAAGCAGTATCCCAAATTGAAATTGCTAAGCAACAAAGACTGGCTTGCATTTCTTGGTGTGGCTTTATTCGGAGGAGCCATCGGTACTATGGCAATAACCAAAGCTCTCTTTTATGTCAATTTCGTAAATCTTTCGATCGTTATCCTTATACAGAAACTTCAGCCTGTTTTCGCTTTGACATTTGCGGCCCTGTTATTAAAAGAGCGGCTTCCAAAAGTGTTTTTCTTATGGGCAGGTCTGGCAATAACCGGCGCCTACTTCATGACGTTCGGATTTTCAATGCCTCTGATGAGTACAGGCGACAAGACTTTTATTGCGGCAATCTTTTCTCTTATTGCGGCGATAAGCTTCAGTTCTTCAACCATCTTCAGCAAGAGAGCGTTAAGGGATGTCGGTTTCGAGATGGGAACATATCTCAGATTTTTAATTTCAGCCGCAATAATGCTTATCATAGTTTTATTCATGGGAGAATTAAAAACAATCTCGGAAGTCACTTCAATCCAATGGTGGGTGTTTCTTCTTATAGCATTTACAACAGGCGGCGCGGCAATCTTTTTATACTATTACGGTCTGAAGAAAATTACCGCTTCAGTAGCAACCATTTGCGAACTTGCTTTTCCAATGACGGCAGTTGTGCTTGAATATTTTCTTCACGGCAATATTTTAGATCCTATTCAATGGATGGGCGTTGCGCTTCTTCTTATTAGCATAGTGAAAGTGTCCGGTATAAAGCTGCTTGGTACGGTTGTAAAATAATTCATCAGTTTAATTTTCTATTCTGCCGACAACCTCTACCGCTATCAGCCATCTCGTCCCATCTTTTTTATAAATCCGAAAATAATTATATCTGGCCTCAGTATTATTGGAATTAACTTGCTCAATTCGGCCGTAAGTAAATCCAATATCTTTTGAAGATGAAATCTTTCCGCCCAGAGGAATCAATTTTATTATACCTTTATGCTCTCTTAAATATCCGGCTATTTTTTCAATTCCGATTACAGGATAGTGTCCATCACGCAAGAGCCTTGATTCTTCATTGATATATTGCATATATATCATTACATAATTTGAATTCTTTTCATTTCTATTAAACTCGTTATCGATCATAAAAAGTTCATCGGGACTGGCCTGATTATTTGCTTTATGCTCATTTTTCCTTTCGGGTAATACGTTGCTGTATTCGAGTGGCGACAAATTTTGCTCATTACATGAATTCCCGTAATCGATTACGAACTTCCACTCTCCGTCGGATTGCCGTTCCCAAACTGTTGCGAAATTTCCGAACCAGATAGCTGCGCTGTCTTTATCTTTTTTAAAATCGGCCGGACCGGTTGTAAAGCCCATTCTTCCATTAATTGATACTTTTGCGCAGACTGGAAACCAGGAGAGCAATCCGGGCCTCCCGGGAGAATCGGTCAAAAACTTCCTGCCGTTAACGGGAGTGGGTCTGAAAAGAATGCCGTCATCGGCTATGAATTTTAAAAAGGCGTCGCGCGTGCCAATCTCCGTTGCGCTTTTAGCGAAACTGTACTCGGCTGCCACCATTGAATTCCAATCGTCATTATTCTTTTGCGCGGACAGTTTAACGGAGGCAAAAAGGAAAAAAGAAAAGATAATTAAGACTTTCATTCTTATCTGACCTTTTATTTAATCTATGCAAATCAGACGTTAGAATATTTCCGCGGATGCAGATGATTTCAGGCTTTTACTTTTCATCCCTAACGAGTTTGATCGAGATTGAATTGATGCAATAGCGCTTTCCGGTAGGCTTCGGACCGTCATCAAAAATATGTCCAAGG
>PGYS01000050.1 GCA_002839795.1 Ignavibacteriae bacterium HGW-Ignavibacteriae-3
CGGAAGCCACCGGATTGTTGGACTACTTGCATAATACAGTAACCGCGGACAGCTTAAGATCTGAGTTAAACCAGCATTATATTTTTCTCGGCCAACAGTTGATTCAAAATAATAAATTGGGTGATGCAAAAGAGATTTACTACAAACTGAGAGATAGAGAGACCGGTAAAACACCTATTTACGGCCTTCCTGAGCGAAGATTATTCTTGGGTGACGCATACGCTCTTAATAAAGATTATGGTGAAGCCGAAGATGTCTATAATGATCTGTTGACTGAAACGGTTGATGCGGATCAGATTATGGTTATAAAGGAGCGAATCAGCTGGCTGCCGCCTTCGGACCTGAGCAGAATATTTTCTTCGGTAAAAGAGTTCATAAGAGTTTTTACACCAACAAGAATAGTACTAAATCCATTTTCAGATTATTACCTCGATAATCAGAAATTCCGGTTCTGGGATTCCGGACTGAGACTGGATGCCGGGTTTTTACGTTTTCTTTCTTTAGGAGCAGTCTATTCACGCACTTTTCTTAGTAATTCTTTAATTAACCGGAATGTTGCGCAGTATAGATTTACCGGAGGAATTTCATTCTCAAGATATACTTATCTAAAAGGATCATACGGATTTTTAAATATCTCCGGCGAAGCGAACAGAAAAATTGGGGAAGTATCCGTTGGCTATAATCAGCCTGAAGGTCTTTCCATTGCGCTCTCATACCAAAATAATGATGCGAGAATGATTTTCTATTCCCGGGGTCTTCTCACCTCCAGAATAAATATTGATTTCTTCCGGCTGACCGCAGCATATAACTTCAGCGATCGAACAATACTTGACGGTTATTATAATTATTTCAGGCTGAGTGACCGCAATGAGGGGAACGATTTTCAAATTCGAATGGGAAAGCGGTTATTGGAAAATGGTTTTTTTGGTTATGAATATTTTTTCTCTGATTTCTCTTTTGAATCATCTGTGTATTATGCGGCTCAGGATTTTAATTCACATAGTTTCTGGAGTGAATGGAATTGGATGCTCGATAAAATAGAATTAAAGCTTGGCGGAAAAATAGGATATATTCCTTCTAAAAAATTTACGGTAAGCGAACTGGCCGGAAATGTAACTTATAGTCCTGTCAAGAATTTAAAAATTCATTTCAAACTCGGTTATGGCAACAATTTAAGATATGATTCAATTTATTCCGGAATAAATAGTTCCCTGACCGCCAATTGGGGTGTTTTCTAGTCCTATCTAAATATTATTCACTGAAAGATGGATGCGGTTCATATCCGAGCAGCCTGAATTCAATCAAAACGTTTTAATCGGCTTCCTTAATGTATTGATGCATCAATTTGGTGAGTTGTAATGCTATAGCTTTATTGAACAATTTATTATCTTTACCTCATATAGATCTTATTGAATTTGATAAAGTTTTTTGTGTTAGAAAGAAAAACTGTTTGGTGTTCCGATAGGTTTGGAGCTCCGATAATGAAATTAGAATTTATCTCTCTGTTTGTTTATAAAATGATTTATGAAGTTATTCTGTACTAATGCTTTAAGAGTTGCGATTAAATGATTCCCTTGCAAGAGGTTAATAAAAAACTTATATTCCCTCAGTTGTTGTGTCTTTCTGAGTCAAATTTACTGGCAATTCTATATCTTGGGACACGAATTAGGATAAATTATTTGATTTTTGGATTTTTTCGCTGTCTTTTATGGCATCATGATTGTTAAACTATTTTGAATACAGTTTAAAAAAATATTAATTGTGAAAACTAAAAATCAAAAATATCAGATAGCCCTTGATAATAGAGAGGTAAAGCCTCCTTCAAGAAATCTTGGAGGAGAAAAGTTACGTGTTATTTTTGTTTCCGGCTTCATCTCCGTACTGCTGCTTATCACTATTATTTTAACACTTCCGCTCACGATATTAACCTGGAGTGGATTATTCGTTTATTCATCCATTGTATCATTGGTAATTTTCCTTTTCATTCTGCTTATACGTTATTTCGCAATTCTTTTCATGGCTTATTTTTACAATACCAAATACACTTATGAAAATAAAGAAGGTTATTATCCATTCATATCCATTATTGTTCCGGTATATAATGAGGGTATTGTACTCAAATACTCTATAGAATCACTCCTTGATCTTGATTATCCAAATTATGAAATAATTATTGTCAATGACGGCTCAACGGATGATACGTCAGCTGTAGGAGAAGCCCTGGTCGGAAATCAAAGGGGAAGAAGCGGATTGGTTAAAGTATCATTGATCAATAAACCGAACGGCGGCAAAGCCAAAGCTTTGAATGCGGGAATTCAATATTCGGAAGCACAGTTTGTGCTTTGTATGGATGGCGATTCCCAATTAACTCCGAACTCGCTAAAAATGGCAATCAGACATTTTATAGATCCTGCGGTAGGGGCTGTTGCGGGAAATGTAAAAGTTCAAAACAGGAAAAGGATATTAACAGATTTGCAGGCGCTTGAGTATCTTGAAGGCCTTAATATGGCACGAAGCGCGCAGGGATTCATTCAAATGGTGAATATTATTCCCGGTCCTATCGGAGTATTTAGAAAGACTGCATTGAGAGACGCCGGATTCTATTCCAGCGATACATTTGCAGAAGATGCCGATGTAACACTGAAAATTCTAGCACATGGCTGGAGAATTATTTACGAACCGAATTCAATCGCATATACAGAAGCGCCTGTTACGATTTATCAGCTTTTAAAACAAAGGTACAGATGGACACGCGGAATTCTTCAGGCAATAAGAAAGCATAAGAGATATTTATTTAATCCGACCGTTAATTTTAATAACAGTCTAATCATGTGGTCGATGTTCTATGAAGCATTGGTATGGCCTGCAATGAATATCTTTGTGAATCTTTATTTCATAATTATTGCTATTTTTTACGGGTTATCGAGTTTTATTTTTCTCTGGTGGGTTGGCATTGCCGTACTGGATCTTATGTCCGCCGTCTATTGCATTGCGGCGGAAAAAGAGGAGTTCAGGTTAGTTCCCTATGCCATTATTTACAGAGTTGTTTTTATTCTTCTCATCGATGTTACAAAAGCTATGGCTACTGTTGAAGAATTTATAGGAGTAAGAATGACGTGGGGTAAACTCGAAAGAACAGGACTGGGAGGAACACCGGATTCGACCGCTAAAATTGCCAAGAATCCTGTAGGTTCATAATAATAAAAGATTTTAATTGAGGTTGACATGGAACTTATTCCAATTCTATCATTAATTATTTTAGTTGCTACCATTTCCACTTTTATTCTGGCGGTAGGGGCTTATATCCTCTACAAGGTAAGAGAGCGTAAGGGAATTACGGCCGATGCCGTACAACCAGCTGCTTTACCCGCAGAATTGGTTACGCCTGCACCTCTTATGCCGGATTACGCTCAGCAGGAACAGGCACGCGGACCGGAATTGAGGCCGACATTCGTCGGTTCGGCTGTTCCACCAACTTACGGAGACAGATATCAAAGACCCACAGCCGAATCAGCAAGAAGTTTTGAAGCCGATCAAAATGCCCCTAAGAAAAAATTCATGCGCTATACAAACGAAGGTTATGTCGATCCATCTCAGCAGGATCGTAAGCAAGAGGATAATTTAAGGTGGCGGTAAAAGAAGCCAGAGGGCTTAAAGTCAATTATTTGATCATTTTTCTTAGCGGATCAGTGTTGCTTATCTCCGCTGTTCTCGTTTTTCTGCTCATAGTAAAAAATATTTATGGGAACTATGAGTTGAGGGAAATACTGCCTACAAAAGAAAACTTAAAAATATCTGCTGACGAAAAAAGGGAAAAAGCTGCCATACTTTACTCCAACTATACGGAAAATATGCTGCCCGCCGGAAGCACATGGCTCAGAGATAACATTGACAAATGGAAAGAATTCATAAGAGGTTCGAAAGTAAATTATGATATAATAACAGATCAGACAATTGAATTAGGAGAGCATTTTAATTATAAATTAATTGTACTTCCCGGTTCAAAATCTTTGAGCGATAGAGAGATTATGCAGCTTAAACGTTACGTGGAAAATGGCGGAAGCGTTTTTGCAACCGGCGGACCCGCAACTTTCTCGGACGAAGGCAAATGGCGAGGATGGGATTTTTTCAAGGAAGTTTTCGGAATGAATTTCAACAGGGAAATAAAACCTGAAGAATCATACAAAGTTCATACTTTAAGAGGCAACCTGCCGCTCACCGCGCAAATACCCACCGGATACGCCCTTAAAGTTGCTACATGGGACCGTCCGATTTATGCAGAAGTTTTAGAGCCGCGCACTACTCAGGTTAGTTTCTGGTTTGATTTCAGAAGGGAAGCGGGTCTTGTAAGAGATGAAATCCAAAAAAGCGCGGGAATAGCTTACGGTTCATACGGAAAAGGGAGATTCGTATGGTACGGATTTGAAATAAGCTCGGTTGTGGGTGTACAGAAAGATTATATTTATTTTGAAAAACTTTTCAATAATTCCGTCAACTGGCTGATTTATCAGCCCACTGCCTTTGTTAAAGATTGGCCAGCTCAGTACAATGCGGCGATGGTAATTGTGCCTACAATTAAAGATCAACCATGGAATATCTCCAACCTGACTAATCTGATGCCTTCTAAATCCCCGTCACTTACTTATTTTATGGATCCTCATGTGGCCGTCAATAATCCTGCGCTTGTAAAGGCATTGGCTCAAAAGGGTGATCTCGGAGCAATCATTGATCTCGGATATATTGAATCTCCAATGGACACAGTCAATAAACTATTTAGTAAGGAAGTTCAAAACGCCGCGTTCAAACAAACGAATGACGTTTTCGGCAAACTGACAAAGAAGAAACCTAAGGCGGTTATGCCTCTGTTCGGATATTACGATGATAACACTCTTCAGGCAATGGCATCTCTTAATTATCAATTTCTTATTACGGATTCTCTGACTGACCGGTCTGTTCCGGAAGTCAGAATAAGAAATGGCAAACCGATAATGATTATTACTAAAACCGCACGGGATGATTATGAAGTTGTTCGTAATTACGGGCTGGTTAATACGGATTATCAGAGATATACTTATGAAGAGGATATCGATAGAGTGTTATTCGAGAGCGGATTATATGTTCTAAAAGTTCATACTGAATACCAGCTCCAGCCGCAGTACGCACCGGTAATATCAGAACTTCTAAAATATGCCGAAAGTAAAAAAATATGGATTACATCCCTCAGTGAATTGCAGGGCTGGTGGATGAGACGGCAGGGTGTTGAAGTTCGGTATGAGACTCGCAGTAAGCGCCGGATTGCCGTCGAAATTACTAATCCCCTGGCTGAGAAAGTGACGGAACTGGTAATTCAGTTGAATCTGAATAAAAAGATTAAAAACGTTATAGTTTCATCGGATATTATTAATACAAGTATTCCGAAATTTAATTTGAGCGATGACCAGCAGACAATCTTTTTCTTTCTCGATCAGCTGGAAGCCCATGAATCTCGGTCGTTATTGGTCGATTTCGATAATTTTGAGAGCTCTATTAATTAGATTTTTGTGTTGTTAGTCGGATTAAAGCTCTATTCAGTCTGATAAAAATAGAAGTCTGTCAGGTAAAAAAGGGTAATTAATTATTCCGGTGTCAATGATAATTATTTTTGTAATACATGAACAATAACTATGGAAGCAAACATTATATTATCAAAACTGATTCACATTTATTAAATTACATTATCTAAATTGACAAAAAAATAATGATTAAGATAAGCAACTCTAAAAAATTTTATTATTCGATTCTCACTGTTATTGTTCTGGCTTTGATAGCCGGATGCGTTGAATCGTTAACCGATACGCAGAATACCACTACTCCATCTATAGAGGTAGTATCTCCAAAATCTAACGATTCGGTCATGGTGGGCAGGAATGTAATAAATTATTTGTCCGGTGACGGAACGGACGGAGGCGGCCTTTCTTTCTATGAATTATATGTAAATAAAATATTCACAAAAAAATATGAACAGGGTACGGGTAATTCAAATCCGGTTATCTATCTTGACATCGACTCTACTCTAATTAATACGAGAATCAGTTATTCAGTAAAAGTTTATAATAAAATCGGCAAGACAAAAGAGAGCAGACTGCAGGAAAATATATTTGTCAAAGACAAAATTCCGCGTGCGCCGCAAAATTTAGTTCTGGCCCGTCTGGGAGAAAACTCCGTGATTTTGAAATGGGATCCCTACACTGCTCAAAATGCTGCTGGACTCCAGCTATGGCGTAAGGATGTTGTAAATGGAGTTACAATTCCTTTTAGAATTATTAAAAGTCTGCCGGTGAATCAGTTGAGTTATACTGACGGTAATCTATCCCAGTATCAGGAATATTCCTATTATGTTACAGCTTATAATGGATCCGGGATGGCAGCCAGCAATATTGTCAGTACAAGTTCATTGCCGGGAGGTCCATGGAATTTGCAGGCTGAGGCAATTGGTTCCAGCTCGGTTCATCTGCAATGGGTAGACATAGCAGTAAACGAAACCGCTTTCCAGATCGAACGCACAGATCCCTCCTCCAACGTATTTAAGATCATCAAAATTACGGAAGGGCCGAATATTACTGAGTATTATGATAACTCTGTCTCTCCAAGTATAGCATACAGCTACCGTGTAGCATATTTTACTCCGACCACGATGAGCGGCTACTCAAATACTGCAACCGTTACAACTTTCCATACGGATGTATTGGCGCCAACTGAATTATCGGCAAGTTATGTCTCCGGCGGGGTGCAAATAAGCTGGAAGGATAACAGCCAAACCTTATCTAAAGGGACTGTAGTTGAACGCCGTATTGGTGAAACAGGCAATTTCATTGTTATCGGAACCGCGGCTGTAGGCCTGACTTCTTTTATTGATAATTCCCCTGTCACTGGCTATAGCTATTACAGGGTGCGGCATATATTGGGAACAAAAACATATACTCCTTATTCTAATTTACTCAAGGTCTTATATTAATAAAATGACGACTGTAACAAGAACAAAAATATCGAACTCCGGTATTAGCGGAACGCCTTCTGTCATAATTGACAAGGGAGGCAAAATTATTGCACTGAGTGCGGAATTTAAAAAACTTGTTCCCGCTGCAACTGCACAGTCAATATTTTTCGAACTATTTGAAGAGGAAAAACTGCTTACTCTTCAGAGAATCTTTATTGATGTAAGGAAGTATGAGACAATCTCCAAAGACACTATCAATTTTGAAACTGAATCGGGTATTGCGAATTATGATGTGGTAATTTCACCGCTGCGGAGCGATAATAATATTTATTTCATCGTTAATTTTTATACGGCAGGCCAGAATATTAGCACTTCCGAAACACAGAAGTTTTGGATTGCGTCTTCAGAACTTGAGAAAATCAGCGATGATAAAAAAATTCATTCTATTATTAATAAAATTAAATTGACCTATCCTTTTACTTTTATTGAGAAAGCTAAAATTCAGAAAGAGATTAATGAACTTGAAGATTATTTCTGGATTAAAGACACTTTCAGCAAATATCTTTTGGTCAATGACAAATACGCTGAATCTCTGGGTTTTAAAACAAGCCAGATTGAAAATAAAAATGAAGAGGAATTTCTTCCAAAATATCTCACGAATCTCTATAAAACAATAGACGCATATATTTTCGGTTCATCCAATTCTGTAATTGTTGACAGTATTGCAACCCCCATCGTAGGTGGAACCGCAAGAGATTTGTCAATCGTTCAGTTCCCGCTTTGCGATCTTGACAATAACGTGGTGGCATTAATTGGATTCAGTAAAAAAAATGAATCGGCGCAGACTGAAACAAAGGGAATTCCCAATAGCCTTATCTTCACAGAACTGCCGTTCGCCATTGCGCTCGCGGATAAAGATTTTAAGTTCCGCGGTGTAAGTAAAGAATTAATTGAATTGATGAGCTTAAATCCTAAATTGGATTTATTTGGTCAGGGGCTCTCGAAAGTATTTGAGAAAAAATTCCTTCAAATATTGGAGGAATATAATAAAGACGAAAATATTACCGGACCACATACATTCAATTACGTTTTTGTTGAAAGAAATAATCTGCATGCAGTTGTGCTGTTACAAAAAATATTTGATGAGAATGAAAGATTCATTGGAACCCAGATTTCACTGAATAAAAAAAGTGATTATGATTCGGAAACAGAAGCCAAAGCCAAGATGTACGATGCAATCATCCAGCATTCCTCCGAGGCAATGTTTATTTATGATATCGAGAATCTGAAATTTCTTGAAGTAAATGATGTTGCACTTAATCTGTACGGGTATAAAAGAATTGATTTTCTGAATATGGATCTGACAGATTTATACGCTCCTGAGGATATTCAGACTATTATTGAGTCGGGTGAAAGTAAATCAGGAAAGGGTATTTACAGCGGTCCATGGAGACATAAAAAGAGCGACGGATCATCGGTTCTGGTTGAACTCAATAGGTCTTCCATAGACTTCAATAACAAAAAAGCTCATCTGAATATAGTACGAAATGTTTCTGAACAGTCTGAATTAAAAAGAAAAATTCAGGTTCTAGAAACAGCGTATGAAAACACTAGCGATGCAATAATTAGTACTGATAAAGATGGATTCATTACTGATATCAATGATCAAGTGACAAAAAAATTGGGATATTCCAAAAAAGATCTTGAAACGCGGCCCTTCATAACTCTACTTTCCGATGATGACCGTGCAAAGGTAAATAAAAACATTTTTCATTCCGGGTTATTAAAACCCTTAACAATTGATGTTGGTTTTAAGAAAACTACAGGTTCAATTCAGAGTGCCGCTATAATCTCTACCCCAATCAAAAATTATAATGGCGAGATCGAATCATTCTGCCTTATTGTTAAATTAATTGAAGAACCTGTGGCAGTCAAAGACCTTGCTCATTCTCAGGGCGATAATATTCTGCAAATAGATCCGCCATTTCTATCAAATATATTTCATGAAATATTGACGCCTATAAATGTAATTCTTGGATTTACGCAGGAACTGGGCGAAAGCATACCCGCTCCTAATGAGGAACAAAAAGAAGCTATAGACATTATTAGGGAGAATCAAAAACTCCTGCTGCAGATTATGGATAATGCCGTTGAGTACTCAACTCTGGAACAGAAGGTAATAAAATTCAGACCTGAGGAATTTAAATTTGTAGACATACTCGAAGAATTAAAGGAAAATATCCGCAAGACGGCTGAAGATAAAAAAGTTGTTATGGATTATGGAAAGATTTCAACATCCATTATGATGGAAACCGATAAGACTAAATTTTTATCACTGCTCAGTCTTTTTGTGAAATTTGCAATTCAGATAACAAAAGAGAACGCAGTTTATCTGTCCGCATCAGTTTACGAATCGGATTATTGCGCCGTAAGGATAAAAGATAACCGTAACGGTATTACACCTTATTTATTGAAAGCATTTAATGAATTATTTTCGGCTGATGAAAATATGAGCCGGAAAAATTATGGATTCAGCAGATTCTCTGTTAAACTTGCAAAAAAAGAGATTGATCTTCTATCTGTCCGGAAAGAGACAATCATGAAAGAGGGTGAGGCGAATGAGTTCGCTCTGATAGTTCCTCTCAAATTTGTAGCGGGCGATAATGAGAAAATGGAAGTTGAATCCGTCACACCTGTTAAGAAACCGGAATCAATTAATGCTTCTAAGCAATTCTCAAAATTGAATGTCGAGCAGAAGAATGCAGAAATTATTCCTGTGAAAGATTCCATGGCATTGGAATTGGGTCTGCTCTCTTGTCTATATCTTGAGGATCAGGTCGATTCACAAATGCTTTTCAAGGTTCAATTTAAAGATCTTAAGAGCATTGAATTCGCCCCAAGCTTTGAGAATGCTCTGCCTTTATTAAAAACCAAAAAATTTGATTTTATTGTAATGGACATAAATTTGCAGGGCGAATATAACGGATTGGATGCTTTGAGGATAATTCGTAAAATGCCGGGATTCAGGAGTGTTCCTATAATTGCCTCTACGGCGTATGTCCAACCGGGAGCAAGGGATAACTTCATCGCGGCCGGTTTTTCTGATTTCGTTTCTAAACCTCTTTTAAGGGAAAAACTTCTGGAAGTCCTCCGGAATTTATTTCAGGGATAGCGAAATCACTTCTTTAAATGAATTCCTGAGTTAGAAAATCTTTTGCAGATGCTCCCCGTGGCTCCCTTTACCGCGCATATATTAACTCAATACAAATCCCTTAATTACAATAAAATTTTTGATTTTAGAATAATTTCATGTTTATAATGTGTAATCTATGCTAAGCTGCGTAACGCTATATAAAATAATAAGATGGATAAACAGTCTGAACCATTTTACAGCATTAGATAGCAAAAAATGAATATTTTGGACGGTTCTGAGCAATATTTCTATATTATTAATATTGACTTGCGATGAGTGAACCATCGCCCGTTTTGAATTATTACAAAATGAAACTTCCTGTCCAGTGCCTGAACTCTGTGAGTTGAGTTAAGAGGAATGATGGCAGCAACACTAATTAGATCTGCACAAAGTCAAACGAAAGAATGAATAGAAAATAAACAGGGATGAATCAGAATCTCTTTCAATCCGGTATGTTAAGTCAGCTGAAAAGTAATTATCTTTAATTTTAATTTGAAAGCATATTTGAATGCCAGAAAGTAAAACTTCCGAGAGAAAAAAGGATCATATAGAGCTTTGTCTCCAGGATAAAGTGAGCTACAAAATTAAAACTAACGGTTTCGAAAATTACGATTTCGAACATTATGCAGCCACAGAAGTTGAGTTCGATAAAATTGATCTTTCAACTGAAATATTCGGCAGGAAAATTAGTTTACCATTTATGATTTCATGCATGACGGGCGGTACTTCTGAGGCAAAAAAAATAAATGAAAAATTAGCTTTGGCCGCAAATATACTCAACATTCCTATTGGGGTCGGAAGTCAAAGGCAGGCATTAGAAAGTAAAAAGCACTACTCTTCATATAGAGCAGTCATCAATAATGCTGGTAAAGTTCCTGTTCTCGGAAATATTGGCGCCGCACAGGTCGCAATGTCAAAAAACCCGGCAGATCAAATAAAATTATTAATTGATCTTATAGAAGCTGACGCAATGGTAGTACATCTTAATCCACTTCAGGAATTACTGCAGAATGAAGGGGAGCCGGATTTTAATGGATTACTTAAAAATCTGGAAATAATTTGCAAAAATAGTCCTGTTCCCGTTATTGCAAAGGAAGTGGGTTCAGGCATTTCAAAGAAAGCCGCAAAAAAACTTCTTGATGCCGGTGTAAAAGGAATTGACGTTGCCGGAACAGGAGGAACAAGCTGGGCAGCTGTTGAGTTAATCAGAAGCGGTCAAACTGATACGTTTTTCAGTGAATGGGGCCTTCCAACATCATATTGCGTTAGAACGGTAAATGAACTTAAGTCAAAAAATAAATTTACTTTAATTGCTTCCGGGGGAATTAATAATGGAGTTGATGTTGCCAAGTCCCTTGCGCTGGGTGCAGATCTCTCCGCTTCGGCGAGAATAATTCTTCTTGAATTGATGAATAACGGTTCAGAAGGTGTCGTGAGTTTAATTAAGTCCTGGTTTTTAACCGTCAAAAAAATAATGTATTTAACGGGCTGTAATAATATTAATAAGCTAAAAAAAATCGAACTGATAAGAAAAGGGGAGTTGTTTTGAATTCCGGAAATGAAAAGTATGAAAAGTTATTTTCTGACGAGATCTCAAAAATAGAGAAGCGGCTTGATTCTTTACTTGAGAAAAAAAAACCGGCATCATTATATGAGCCTTGTTCATATATTTTAAGGAGCGGGGGAAAGCATTTACGCCCATTTCTGGTACTCATATCCGCTAAATCCGTAGGGGGACGATTTCAGGATGTTTATAATGCGGCCGTTGCAGTTGAGGTACTTCATAATTTCACACTTGTTCATGACGATATAATGGATAATTCCAGTTTGAGGAGAGGGCGTCCCACGCTTCATAAGAAATATGATCTAAGTACTGCCATTCTTGCCGGCGACAGTCTTAACGCGCTTGCCTATGCATATTTGTTGAAGGATTGCAAAGTAAATCCCCGACAAGTTATCTCTTCCTTCACAAATGGCATAATTGCGATTTGTGAAGGGCAGGGTCTCGATAAGGAATTTGAAAGGCGTAAAAATGTTTCAATTAAAGAATACAAAATAATGATATACAAAAAAACAGCGGCACTCTCTGAGATGTGTTGTTCGGTAGGCGCACAGATTTCAGGTGCAACACCTGAGCAAATCAGGGCTGTATCCAATTATGGTAAAAATCTCGGCATGGCCTTTCAAATTCAGGACGATCTGCTGGATATCATGGCTGATGAGAAACAATTGGGCAAGACAGTTGGGAGTGACTTGATTGAAGGTAAAAAAACATTTCTCTTTTTGCTCGCATTGGAAAAAGCCAAAGGAAAAGACAGAACAGATCTTCTCAAAGTTTCTCATCAAAAGGGGATTCAAATAACCGAAATTGATAAATACAGGGATATTTATTTAAAGCTTGGGGTGATCAAAGATGCCGAGCGGGAGATCATGAAATACACTAAATTGGCGCTTGAGAATTTATCCTCTTTGCCGGATAATGACGGGAAAAACTTAATGAACTGGCTGGCAAACATTCTAATAAACAGACACAGATGATAGAAATAAAAACAAAAATTATTAATAATGCTGGCCTGCATACCAGACCGGCCGCAAATATTGTTAAACTTGCCTCAAAATATAAATGCGAATTTTATCTTCAAAAAGATAGTCTGCACATAAATGGAAAAAGTATCATCGGTGTTATGACTCTTGCTGCTGAGAAAGGTTCGGAAATAACGCTGATATTTGACGGTGCAGATGAAGAACTTGCGTCAAAAGAAATTTTAGATTACTTCAATAGAGGATTTGACGAGTTGTGATATGAAATCTGCAAGCGAAAACAAACTAAAAGGAATCGGAGCCGCTCCCGGGATCTCGATCTCTAAAGCTTTTCTTTACAAAAAAGAAAAAGAAGAAATTATCAATGAACCTATAACGGATTTGAATGAGGCGATTCAGAACCTCGATGCCGCGCTTGAAAAATCTAAAAAGGAATTGAGAAAAATATTCTCGTTGGCCGTAGATAAATTGGGCGAAAAACGAGCAGCTATTTTTGAAGCGCAGATTATGATCCTTGATGATCCCATTCTCATTTCAACTGTTAGAAACCGTATAAAATCGGAAATGCGTGCGCCTGAATATATTGTCCATGATGAAATATCAAAATATACCGATATGATGAATATGTCACATGAACCGTTTATGAGAGAACGTTCTCATGATATTGAGGACATTAAGAATCGTATCATCCGAAATCTAAAAAAGAAAAAATGGAAATCTAAAATTACCAGCGATGTTGTTGTTGTCACGACCACTGTTTCACCTTCAGACACTGTACTTTTCTCTCGCGTTAATGTAAAAGGGTATGTCACCGATTTCGGTGGACTGACTTCGCACGCGGCAATAGTAGCCAGATCACTTAATATTCCGGCGGTAGTCGGATTGCATGAAGCTACTAACAGAATCAAGGAAGATGACCTTGTTATTATTGATGGTTATAAGGGCGAAGTAATAATTAATCCCGATGAGAAACAATTAAAGGAATACCAGAAAAAAATATCCAGACTTCAGAAGCAGGGAGAAGAACTTGATAAACTTCGTGACTTACCCGCCGAAACAACTGATGGAAAATTAATCCATCTGCTTGCTAATCTTGAATTGACAGATGAAATGGAAATGGTTACCCATAGCGGCGCGAAAGGAATCGGGTTAGTTCGTACTGAACAATTATTTGAAGAATACGAAGCATTCCCGGATGAGGAGGAGCAGTATCAAATGTACAAGTCAATCGCGGAAAGAATTTATCCGGAGATTGTGACTATTCGTACCTTTGATATTGGAGGAGATAAGGTTTTACCTGTAGATTTTAAAGAACCCAATCCATTTCTAGGATGGCGCGGAATACGCCTGTTGCTGGATAACCCTCAATTATTCAAAACGCAGGTAAGAGCGGTCCTGAGGGCAAGTTCCCACAAAAATATAAAATTGATGCTGCCAATGATCGCTTCATTGATTGAGGTAAAAAGATCAAAAGAACTTATCAATGAATGCAAAGATGAACTTAAAAAAGAGGGGATAAATTTTGATAAACATATGGGTTTGGGTATAATGATTGAAATTCCTTCCGCCGCTGTTCTGATTCGGGATTTCGCGGAAGAGGTTGATTTTGTTAGTATAGGAACAAATGATCTGATCCAGTATCTGCTCGCAGTTGATCGCGGGAACGAGATAGTTTCAAGTATCTATCAGGAATTTCACCCGGCAGTTGTTCGGACACTTCACTACATCATAAGCGAGGGAATGAATTGCGGAAAATCCGTCAGCATGTGCGGCGAAATGGCAGCAGATCCTTTCGCAGTGCCCCTTCTAATCGGATTGGGACTTGATACCATAAGCGTATCGGCTTCTGCCATTCCCCTTATCAAGAAAATTATTAGAAATCTATCATATAAAGAATTAAAAGCAGTGGCGGATGAATGCCTCGCGTTCAAATCTGAGAAAGAAATTAATGACCGGATGCACCGCTTCTTCAATGAAAACGAAAAAGACCAAATTAAAAATTTATATTAAGGCCGACATGAATTTACATGAGATGATTGCAAAACTTGATACTGAAGATCAATTTAAAGTTTTAAGCGATTCCTACAAGCAGATTGAATATGCCTGGAATAATGATTTTAATACTTCCGCAATAAACACATCCATAATTAAAAACATAATATTAACCGGACTTGGCGGCTCCGCGATCGGCGGCGATCTTATCCATAACTACCTCAGATCAGAATTGAACTATCCTTACTCTGTGAATAGAAATTATGAACTGCCTCGTTACGTGAATGAAGAAACACTTTTAATCGTTTCCTCGTACTCAGGAAATACCGAAGAAACTATCTCGGCATTAAATGAAGCTATCCGGAAGAAATGTCAGATTGTATGTGTCTCAACCGGAGGTACAATTGAGCAGATTGCAAAAAAAAATAAAATACCTTTTGCGGAACTGCAAAAAGGATTTCAACCCAGATATGCGTTATGGATAAATTTTTTTACATTGCTTAAGACTCTGCATTCCCTCAAATTGGTTCCCAGTCAGTCTGAAGATGTGCAGCTGGCAATTGGCTTATTGAAAAGAAAAAGTTCAGAGTATTCTACTCCGGGCAATAAAGCTGTGGAAATAGCGGAAAAATTACTCGGCTTTATCCCTGTGGTCTACTCGGTGAGTGATTACTCCTCGGCTGTTGCAGCAAGATGGAAAGGACAGATAAATGAAAATTCCAAACAGCATGCATTTTTTGGATATCTGCCCGAGCTAAATCATAACGAAATTCTCGGCTGGGAAGGATATAAAACTAACATGAATTTCAAGCTCATCAACATTCTTGATGATGATTATCACATACAGGTTAAAAAGAGATTTGAATTGACTTCGGAAATGGTTAGAAAAGCAGGTGCGGAAATAATAAACATTATCAGTGACGAGGAAAATATAAAATTACGCCTAGTCGATATGATTTATCTTGGTGACTGGGTAACATACTATTACGGTATTATGCGCGGATATGATCCTACATCGATTGACAGCATCAATTATCTTAAGGAACATCTTTGATAAAAAAATGGCGGAAATATTTTTGGCTGATAATTCTATTGCCTCAATTAGTTTCCGCCCAGTTCTACTTCTTCGGCCGCAACAAAGTTCAATATGAAAAATTTAACTGGAAAATTTTAAAAACAGAGCATTTTGATATCTACTATTATGATGATTTTTCCGAGCTTGCAGAAATTGGTGCTAAATATGCGGAAGAAGCTTTCGACGACCACAAAGTAAAATTCAATCATTACGTCATAAATAAAATCCCTCTTATTTTTTACAATACTCATCTTCATTTTCAGCAGACGAATACCATCCCCGGATTTCTGCCAGAAGGGATCGGCGGATTTTTCGAATTCATGAAGGGCAGGGTAGTTATTCCTTATCTCGGAAATCTTGCTCAATTCAAACATGTAATTCGCCATGAGCTCGTTCATGTATTTATGGTCAATAAAATTTATCATGTGCTGAATGATCATAGAATCAGTACGGATCGAATGCCGCCTCTGTGGTTCACTGAAGGGCTCGCGGAGTATTGGTCTACCGGCTGGGACACGCAGGGGGAAATGGTTATGAGGGATGTGGTTCTGAACGGAAAATTTGTTCCGTTGTCTGAACTGGATTATCTCGCAGGATACCTTGTCTATAAGGAAGGACAGGATTTTTTCAGTTTTGTGAGCAGAAATTACGGAGAAGATAAAATTTTGAGTCTGATGGAGAATTTCTGGCGCTTTAATAAATTCTCCGACGTCATTGAGTTTACGCTCGGGGAAAAAATCTCCGAGATTGATAATAAGTGGATATATGAAATCAGACAAAAATATTTCCCTCTGTACAAGGAAAATTATCCTCACTTTATTAAAGCAAAAAAAATTACAGACGAAGGGTTCAATTTTGGACCAAGATATTATCTGAACGGTGAAAAAAAAGAAATTTATTACATAGGTAACCGGACCGGATATACTTCTGTTATGAAAATGGATTATGATCCGGTGAGAGATGATTATGTTTCGCCGGAGACTATTGTTGAGGGGGAGAGCGACGAAAAATTTGAGGCTTTTCATCCTCTCGAAAACAGTATAGCTGTTTCGTCTGAAGGAATGGTGGCATTTGTTACTAAAAGGCAGGCCACAGATGTTCTGCATTTATTTTCCATTAAAAAAAATGAAATTGATAAAACAGTAGCTTTTAATGGACTAATAAGAATTAAAGCTCCTAATTTTTCTCCCGACTCTCAACAATTACTGTTTTCTGCCACGGATAGAAGAGGATTCAGCGATCTCTACATTTATAATTTTCAAAATGAACAATTAACGCGGTTAACAAATGATTATTATGAAGATATAGATCCCGTCTTCAGCAAGGATGGGACCAAAATAATATTTTCTTCCGATCGCACAGACGGATTATTCAGGCAGATGTACAATCTTTTTGAATATGATCTGGCTACAAAACAGATATCATACCTTACCAATGTCAGCGCGAATATCTCCACTCCCCATTTTTCTCCAGACTATTCAGAACTGTATTTTACAAGCGATTACAACGGGACTTACAATATCTGGAAAATTCCATATGGCGAAAAACAAATCACCGGCATGATTCAGGTTACAAATTTCATTACGAGCGTGTATGATTTCACTTTTGTCGATTCTAACACTATCGTAACTTCCGCGTTCGAAAATCTGTCATTCCAATTTTATTCCTTGGATCTCGGCCGGATCTCAAACGATAAATATGTTGCATTTTCTTTTAATGATCTTGGTGCAAAATGGACCGCTGATAAAATTGAAGTTGCACCTGAAGATGACCGCCTCAAATACGAGAATGAGTATACACTTGACTATGCGGTGAGCCAGCTTATTACTGACCCCGTTTATGGAACCCGGGGCGGTGCTCTGCTTACTCTGAGTGACATGCTCGGCGATGACCGCTACATATTTTATATTTCTAATAGTGCTGAATTACAAAGTGAATTTTTAAAAAATTTTGACATTGCGATTTCCCGTGTAAGTCTGAAATCAAGATCAAATTATGGCTATGGTATATTTAATTATTCGGGCAGAAGATATGATATAAGAGAATCTGATGAATATTTTTATGAACGGATTTACGGCGGATATATTTCCCTTTACTATCCTTTTTCTTCTTTTGACAGATTGGAAACTGAACTCGATATTGCGAATTCATATAAGGAACTTGAAACTAAGCTCATTTCACGAAAGTCGCTTCTCGTAACTAATACAATCTCATATGTGCATGATAATTCACTCTGGGCTTTTACCGGTCCGGTTGACGGATCGCGATTCAGACTCCTTCTCGGCTACACAAGTGATGTTAAGTTCAGTAATGTTAATTATTATTCATTAATCGCCGATTATAGAAAATATTTCAGACTTGGATTGCGGAGCAGTTTTGCCACAAGGGCAGCCATTTTTATTAACAACGGTAAAGATGCGCGGAGATATTTCGCCGGTGGAAGCTGGGATTTAAGAGGATGGAACCGATGGTCTATTAGAGGGGAAAAATTATGGCTCACTTCGATGGAACTGCGATTTCCACTAATCGACCAGATTTCTGTTAATTTTCCATTTTTCGGATTATCCTTTTTCCAGATAAGGGGAGCCGTCTTTTTTGACGCCGGCTCGGCTTGGGACACCGCGTATAAGGAAACGCTCGGGAGTATTGGAGCAGGTATAAGAATTAATTTTTTCAATGCGTTTGCTCTAAGGTACGACGTCGGAAAGAAAATTGAAAATGATTTTACAAGGTTTCAGGCAGGATTATTTTACCAGTTTTTCTTTGGATGGGATTTCTGATGAAAGCACGTTCCAAATATTATATTGATTCGCACGGAAATATTAAATCATTATCAATATCATTAATTGTTCTTGCCGCGATACTTATAACAGGCTGTACGCAACCGCTTGTATTTAAATATATGTCCTCAAAGGAAAGCGGACATTTTATGTTCGGAAAAACACCTCAAAGAACATTCTATGAAACGGACCCTATCGATGAAAATATAGAATTGAAATGGTCCGCGGAGACAAGCGGAAGTCAAAGTAATTCTTCAGTGGTTATTTATAGGGACATTCTTTTTGTAACTGATCTTTCGGGAAGGATATATGGATTAAACAGAGAAACAGGCAAGACTTTCGGTTATGAGAAATATCCGGGTGCGGTTTCAACTGCTCCTGTTATTAACGGCGTTCGAATGTTTTTTGTAGTTAATAATATTAATGAAAAGTATTCGACTTTCATAAATTATGATCTCGCAAATGGTAAAGTATTAATTCAATCTATTATAACCGGCAGTGTTCAGAATGAATTACTAAAACTGGAAAATGGAATTCTTGTTCTGTCAGATTCAGGGGAACTTATTAAATACAATCTCGTAGGGTCACAGGAGTGGGCGGTTAAAACAAACGTAATCAGCAGGTCATCTCCGGCTTCGGACGGGGAATCGGTTCTGTTCGGAAACAAAAATGGAGAACTTATTGCGGTTTCATTGAGTAATGGCAAAATAAAATATCGTAACAAAATTTCCGGCGGAATTGAAGGCGGTGTCTGTATTGACGGAGAGAATGCTTACTTCGGTGATAATTCAGGAAATATATTTTCCGTAAGGATTGCAGACGGTATAATTAATTGGGAGTTTAATACTCATAAAAAAATTCTTGCCACACCGGTATACGATAATTCGAAGATTATAATCGGAAATCTTGGCGGTGAGATATTCTGCATAAATAAAAATGACGGGAAATTGATCTGGCATACTTTAACGGGAGGAGTCATTAACACGACGCCACTACTTTCTCAGACATTTCTCATACAGCCAGATTACAATAAAAAAGTTTATTTCATGGATATTCAGGATGGTAAAATTAAAAGGACAATAGAATTTGAGGGCAGAATGAAATTATCTCCGGTCTGGTATGACGGAGTATTATACTTAGGCTCTGACAAAGGCAAAATAAGTGCATATGCAAGAACTCGGAATTAATAAGATACTGTTTGTTATTATTGCTGTTCTGCTGTTTAATTATAACAGTACAGTAGGGCAGGACTGCAAAGCCAAAGTGCAGATATTTACTGATAATACTGAATCATTAATATATATCGATTCGGTTTTGGCCGGTAAAGGAAATTTTGATTCGGAATTGAGCATTGGCGATCATACATTAATGATAAAAAATTCACTCTTAATTTGGGGAGGTGAAGAAATCCGTGATTCTCTTCGGATTATTGATTGCGGAAAAAAGTATCTTTTTACCTACAAACTGAATAAGCGTTCCCTTATCGAAAATGGAATATCCGATATTACCGGGCCTTCGAAAGAGAGCAACATCTTTTTTAATTCGGGTACTTTTAAAATATTATTGGGAAGTGCAGCTGTTTTAGGCGGAGTAGCGGCATATTTAAAAATCAAAGCGGACAGAAAATATGATGAATACCTTCTGATAAAAAATCAATCAATTCTTGATGAAGTAAATCGGCTGGATTTATACAGCGGAATTTCATTCGGTCTTCTGCAAATAAATTTTGGCTATCTCATTTATAAATTTTTAACGGATTAACTCGTCACCGTTAATGCGCATCCAGCCAGTTATCACCAATCCCCGTTTCCGCAACCACAGGCACCTCCAGGGGCAGAGCAGTCTCCATTAATTCAACTATCAGAGGACGCAGTTCATCAATCTCATCCTTATGTGCATCAAAGACCAGCTCATCATGAACCTGCAAGACCATTTTAGTCTTCGCTTTTCTTTTTTCAAGCTCCGCATGAATTCTAATCATTGCGATCTTAATCATGTCTGCGGCTGTTCCCTGTATAGGCATATTGATTGCCACGCGCGCTTCAAATTGCTGGATTACACGGTTCTTGCTGTTGATGTTTTTTAGGAACCGCCTCCGGCCGTACAATGTCTCTGCATATTCCTTCTTTTTAGCGCTAGCGACACA
>PGYS01000051.1 GCA_002839795.1 Ignavibacteriae bacterium HGW-Ignavibacteriae-3
ACAGTTTCAAAATAGTTTGTTCTGTCTACGTTTGTTGATCCGTTCAATGTCCCGCCGGCCGTCTGAATTTTTTTGAAAAATTGTCCCTGCGGTACATTTTGGGATTCATTGAATCTTAGGTGCTCGAACAGATGCGCGAAACCGGTTTTGCCCTGTACTTCCCTCGCGGAACCGACATGAAAAACCACATAAACTGCCGCGATCGGGTCGGACTTGTCCACATGCAGAATAACATTCAATCCGTTAGAGAGCTTATACTTTTCATAAGGAATTTTGTATTCCTTTTCAGGTCCGGTGCCAAAAAGAGATACACTAAAACTTAACATCAAAGCGAGAAAAATAAATAGTGACTTCTGTTTCATTATTCCTCCTGGGAATTACTGTTGTTTATCTTTTTATTGGAAAAGAATTCATGCGGTCATAAAACAAGAGACATTCGATTTTTGATACAATTTAGCCCTTTTTAAAGAGCAAGAGCAAGCCGGATTTTGTTAACAATTGTTAACAAAATACTTTTAATAGAACACGGATGATACAGACCCGCCTGCCGGACAGGCAGGTCAGACGGATTTGCGCTGATCAAATTAGAGAAGATTAGTTTTACCTGTGTCTGTCATTTTTATAATATAAAAATATTAAGCACCCCATCTCACATTAATAAAATTTATTAATTTTATCAGTTCATCCGGGCAACTTTTTAACATATTTTGCATCTGTTTGGTAACGGCAATCGGGATAATATGCAGAAAGATTCCATAATTGATTTCACGCTGACATATAACAAGTTCAAAAGACCGTTGTTTAATTACGCGTGTAAAATTGTGAAATCGGAAATGTTTGCCGAGGATATTTGCCACAATGTTTTTTTGAAACTGTATGATAATCTGGAATGGATACGAGACGCTGAGAGAATTGAAGTATGGATCTTTACCACGTGCAGAAATGAAATATTCAGCCACTTCAGAAAGAACAAAAACAGAATTGAAGAATCATTTGAATCGCATGAGGAAAAAATATCCGCCGGCAGTTTATTTGAAGATTATGAGAGAAAGGAGCTGATTGATCTGATTGAGGAAGAGCTGAGCGGAATGGATTCATCTCAAAGCGAAGTGTACTACCTTAAAGAATATTCCGGGTTGAGCTACAGAGAAATTGCGGGGATGATGAATATAACGGAGGACCTTGTGCGGAGTCGGATCTTCAAAGTGAGGCAGAAATTAAAAAGAGCAATAATAAAATCGGAAAGAGGTTAAAATGAACTGCGATGAAATTAAGATGATGATAAGTGATTATATAGATAACGAACTGCAGAAAGAGAAAGAGGGATATCTCTTTACTCATCTTGCCGCCTGCGGCGAATGTCGGGAGGAATTTAAAGAGCAGAACCGGATACAGAATGAGGTGAGGATTAATCAGAAAGAAGTGAGTGAAGAATTCGAGAAGCGTGTTTTTAACTCTATTGGGGAGAAAAGAAAAACATTCGCGCAGAGATGGATTACAAAACCGACCCCCGTTTATGTTAATTATGTCCTGGGGCTCGTGATTATAGTGATCACATTCTTTTCCTTCATCCAGCTTAATTCTTTAAGATATGATCTAAATGTTTTCCGGCAGAGGTATGAAGCATCTATTCGGCAGATGAATTATCAGGCAAGCCAGATGTATTTAATGATGAACAGCATGCCCGCCGTGGAAATTAAACAATATTAAGAGGAGGGGAGAAAAATGAAAAATATAATTGTTGTTTTTGGAATACTTGCTTTTATACTGGGGGGATGTAAAAGCCGGGATAATGAAAGCCAACCGATAAAAAATGCTAAAAAAACAGAAAATTATAGAAACTTTGACGATGAGTTAGATACAAAATCTATTGCCACCGTAGACACTGTTGAATTCCGAAAAGTCATGAACACACTATTGCCGACAAAAATAATTCTGGAATTATTCGGCAGCGGTTACCATGTGTTTTATTTAGGGCTCAATATTTTACCGGACGGAAAAGTTTTTGCCTCATTAGCCCCGGAAGCCGGCTGGTGGGTGTCAGGATTGGGTGATGTCGAGAGATTATTATTTAAAGATAATCTTGAAATTGCCAAAAACTTTGCAATAATTCCGAATGAAGAAGGAGATTCAAAAGCGATCAGCATAAAAGATATCTTTTATTTTCCGCATTTTAATGTTCAGAAAGCTTTTACTGCCATGCCCGGAATCTTGAACGGTAAAAAAGTATCATCCCTAAAAATCTTTCAGATAGACGCAACAATTGATAATGCAAGCAATATTATCAGACCCTGGTCTATTAAGGAAGTTGCTATCGCTAAGTTCCGTCCGCAATTAAATTCTAATCTTACAAGAGAATATTACATGGGATATTTTCCTGCCGTATTGAAAGAGAATTTTAAATTTATCGGTCAAAGCATGGGATTTCCAAGAGAAGCCAACACCAGAGGAGTTAGAGGCAGAGTACTTATGAAACTCTTTTTTGAAAGTAATGGCGATTATGCCGGTTATCAGCTAATTAAAGGTTTGGGATACGGTTGTGATGAGGAGGTAATAAATACAATTAAAGGATTCCAACCAAAATCCTACCCGTCGGGAGAAAGAAACACAGTTCTGGTGCCGTTTAAATTCGGAATCTCTGATAAGATCCCGGTAGATCTGGAAGTGAAATCATTTAATTATAATCCAAAAGCTACTAATAATCCCCTTGAACTTAACATTGATAATCGAATCAAAACGGGAAAAATCCCAACGACGGAATATTCAATTTATGGTTATCTGGATGAAAAACTTATTTTCTTTGATCGATCTGCTGTGATCCCGAAAGGAGAATTTGGCACTATTTATCAGTTTGGTGGAAATTCTGTTAAACCTGGGGAACATGAATACTTAATTTCAATTGATCCTGAAAATGTTCTTAACGATATAGACAGAAGCAACAATACGATAAAGGGAAAATTGGTAATAAAATAATCTTTCGAAGTATACCGATGAGATCAAGAGTAAGATTATGAGCAAGAGCGAGAAGATTTAAGACTGCCATTCTTATTCCTGCTCATGATCTTAATCATAATCTCCGAAACGTATGCCTCCATCATTGATCGCTTTTCAGCAGGTCAATAACATCATAGTGTATCTTTCCGCTGGTGGCAATAATACTGTTTCCTTTCAGCGGATCGTTTCCCTGATAATCTGTGATGGTACCTCCGGCGCCGCGGATAATCGGAATTAGTGCGTATAAATCCCATGGACTCATAATCGCGTCAACCATGATGTCGGCATATCCCGTTGCCACGAGGTAATAGCCGTAGCAGTCTCCCCACTGGCGGTAGAGTTTTACTTTGTGAGCAAGCTCATCGAATTTTTTTATGTCCTGATATTCTTCAATATTCAACTGATCTGTTGTAAGTAGAACCGCGTCTTTGAGTCTATCACATTCCCTTACATGTACCTGCTTATTATTTAATTCCGCAGTATGGTTGTCGCCTATTAAAAATTCATTGAGAATCGGCTGATTTATAACTCCGAGAATCGGTTCACCGTTCTTCAAAAGAGCAATCAATGTTCCGAAAGTAACCGTGCCGCAGATAAAACTTTTAGTCCCGTCAATAGGATCAAGTACCCATTTGTAACCCGCGTTAGGATTATGTTCACCGAACTCCTCGCCGAGTATTCCGTGATTGGGATATTTTTTCATTATCATTTCGCGCATGAACTCTTCTGCTTTTTTATCGGCTATAGTTACAGGAGAAAGATCAGGTTTGTTTTCAACGGAAATTCCGGTGCGCCAGTAATGTCTAATTATTTTTCCGCTCTCTTCAGCGAGCCATTTGGAGAAATGTCTGAACTCATTCAGCTCATGCATATCATCACCATAGTTTATTCGTGTGCACAATTTAAATATATTCGTTTAACTATTCGTTCACAAAAGCTATATTTTGTGTACAATTTCTGCTTAAATGATAAAACAAAATAGTCGCATTGAACCGGTTCGAAACAAGCGGGTAAGCGTATTGAAAATGAAAACATGAACATAACTAAAGCAAATAAGGTCAGTATTAAACAAGCCGCCGGAATCATCAAAGAAGGAGGACTTGTTGCATTCCCGACAGAAACTGTATACGGATTGGGAGCGGACGGTTTAAATCCGATTGCTGTGGCCAAAATATTTGAAGCCAAGAAACGGCCCACGTTTAATCCACTTATTCTTCACATCGCCGATGTAAAGTGGCTGAAGAAATTTTCTTCCGTAAAAAGTGAAAAGGTAGAGCTGCTGATAAGCAAATTCTGGCCGGGTCCGCTTACGTTAGTCCTGCCGAAAACAGATGTTGTCCCGGATATTGTAACGTCCGGAAATGAGACTGTCGCAATCCGAATGCCGGATCATCCCGTTGCACTTAAGCTTATTGAGGCAAGCTCCACACCGATTGCCGCTCCGAGTGCGAATAAGTTCGGCCACCTCAGCCCGACAGAAGCATATCACGTTGCAAAATATCTCGGCGATAAGGTCGATATGATACTCGACGGGGGAAAATCATCCGTAGGAGTTGAATCAACAATAATTCAATTTCAGGATGATAAATTCTATCTGCTCCGTCCTGGCGGATTATCCAAAGAAGAAATTGAAAGTGAAATAGGGAAAATAGAGACCGGGATAGTTGATCCCGATAAACCCAACGCACCGGGACAGCTTCTATCGCACTATTCGCCTCAAACACCTCTGAAATTCTTCAATAAAAAATATCTAGATAAAAATAAAAAAATCGGTATGCTATTTTTTTGCGAAGATAAAAAGTTATTTCCATTCTACAAGACGAAAATTCTTTCTTCAAATGGTGATTTGCGCGAAGCTGCGGCAAATCTTTTTTCTTTTTTACACGAATTGGAGCACGAAAATCTTGATCTGATTTTAGTTGAATCAATTGAGGAAAAGGGTCTTGGAATTGCGATAATGGACCGTCTTGTAAAGGCATCAAATAAAAAATTCTAAAATATTTTAAGGATCGGAATCTATCTCCTTTTTTCGAGATCAGAGTCAAATTAAATTTTCTCTGATTTAAGTTTTTTGTTAAAAAGATTTCCACGTATTTTAATCCGATAGAATTTCTATATTTACATCATTAATTAATTAAAACAGAAATGACGAAAAGTAAAAGCATCGATTTATCATCAATAAAGCCTGCTGGAAACGAAGAAGAATCACTCGTTCGAAGAAAATTATTCCTTCATACACTTAATTCAATAAGCGAATGCATATCAATTACCGATCTGAATGATACTCTTATTTACGTGAATAAGTCTTTTGAGTCAGTGTACGGTTACGACCTTGAAGAACTCATCGGTGAACATGTTTCAATTCTCCGATCTCAAAAAAATGATCCGGAAATTTTAAAAGAGATACTGCCCAAAACTTTTAAGGAAGGGTGGAGGGGCCGCATCTGGAATAAAAAGAAAAACGGTGAAGACTTTCTTATTGAACTTTATACCACAATAGTACACGATGAATCAGGCAGTCCGATAGCGCTGGTCGGAGTAGCCCGTGATTTAACGGAACAAATTAAGTATGAGGTAGAATTAAAAGAAGCCCGGGATAAATACTCCCATCTTTTCCATGAAATAAAAGCGGCGATTTATGAAAGTACGCCGGATGGAAAATTGACCGATTTGAATCCGGCCGGCATGGAACTGCTTGGCATCAAATCGAAAGATCAGTTTCCACAAATAGATATTGCGCGTGATTTCTATTTGAATCCTGAAGACAGAATTGCCATTCATAATGAAGTTGAAAAAAACGGATTTGTTAAGGATTATGAATTAAACCTCAAGACTCTCAGTAATAATGTTCTTACGGTACGCGAAACTTCAACTGCAGTAAAAAATAACAGCGGTAAAGTTGTAGCTTACAGGGGAATATTACGGGACATCACCGAATCAAAGAAGAATGAAGATAAACTGAAACAACTTGTGGAGCGGCTCGAATTTGTTAACAAACAGCTTTCTAAATCTGAAGTTGAGCTGAAAAATACTAACGCCACAAAAGATAAATTCTTCTCCATAATAGCGCACGATTTAAGAAGTCCGTTCAGCTCTCTATTAAGTTTTTCCGAATTTCTGATAGAGGATATCGAAACTCTGGATAAAACGGAGACAAAGCTTTTTGCGGAGAAAATTCACGAAGCCGCCCGGAATGTATTCTCTCTTCTCGAAAACCTGCTTCAGTGGTCAAAAATACAGTCCGGTAAAATTCCATACAGCCCTATCAGTTTCAATGCGGCGTTTAAAATCAATCAGGTTATAACACTTCTTTCAAATAACGCAAAAAGCAAAAACATAAAAATTGTTAACGAGATTTTAAATAACACGATTGTTTTCGCCGACGAGGATATGATGTTCTCTGTAGTTCAGAATCTCCTATCCAATGCAATAAAATTTACAAGACAGGGCGGAATAATTATTTTTAAATCTGCCATTCTTGAAAATGAAATTGAAATTTCCATCAGTGATAACGGAGTGGGAATAAAAGAGGCGGATCTTCAGAAATTGTTCAGGCTGGATGCGCATCATACTACCTACGGGACCAACGACGAAAAAGGAAGCGGGCTGGGCTTGCTTCTCTGTCAGGAAATGATTGAGAGGAACCGTGGTAAAATAAGGGTCAGCAGCATACTTAACGAAGGAACCACCTTCACATTCTCGCTTCCAAAAGCATAAATTGCTTATCGTCTCAGTTCTTCAATTGCATGTTTTAAAAAATTAGGAAGAACTTTTTTTTGCGTCATAAGCATTCCATCCGGCCGTTCAAGAAGCTCAAGCATTTCGTTATATTTTTCCTCTCCGTATTTGGAAATAACATGCTCTTTGCGCTCGGGCTGAAATAAATGGTGCCGCATACTTGCCGCATCGGCTTCGGGATGAAATTGTGTGCCTACAAATTCATTGTTTATCCGGATTGCCATCATCGCCCGTTCCAATGGAATATGCGGACGGTCCTTTTCAAGACATAATATTTGCGCACCCAGTTCATCAAATATTTTTTTATCCGGATTAACAACCTGCCATTGGCGGAAATCAGCACCGTAGAAGGGCTCAGGCAATCCCTTCAGTAAAAAATCATTGCTTCCTTCCAGGGTTTTATGAACCGGCATTACCCCGAATGATTTTGAATTCCGTTCCACTACATCCGCAATCTTGAAATAACGGGCCATTATCTGAAAAGAGTGGCAGATAAAAAAAACATATTTTTTAGTCTCACTATTCTGATTGTGGCTCCAGATTGAATCCATTAATGAAAAATATTTTGACTCCCATTCGGTCCCCTCGCCTTCCCATGGAGAGCCCGGACCACCGGATGAAATATAAATATCGTATTTGGAATCAGGCGCGGAGCCCGAGAAACGTGTGTCATAAAATTTAAAATCGACTTGAACATCATTATAAAGTCCATCTGCTTGCACTAATATATCCTTTATACACCGGAGACCCTGGTTCTCTTCATTGTTGTAAAGATCTATAACTGCAACACGTATTTTATTTGATTCCACTAACTTTCCTTCCGGAAAAAATTAAAATTGAGGCGCAATATTAAATTATCCCTCAGTCCTATGCAAATATTTGATTAATATGATGACGCAAATGACCGAAATAATCCCTTATAAAATATTCCAGAGTTGCCGGTTGATCTGCCGGAATCTCTTTCCAGGCAATTAAATCGAGATTATGGGCCTTTCTCGGCTGCTTTAGAAGACTCTCTGGAATTCTTTCTGAAACATGGACAATGAGCAGATTGAATTCCTTCCAGAGATTTATCATGGAAAGCCAGCTCATTTTCTGATAATCCTGCACATTGACCCATTCATTCTGATTATAACCCTGAAAGATCAGATCATCTTTAAATTGCGCTCTTACAAACCGCTGATGATTGTTGGAAGCCGAATCGATCAGATGACCAATTATTTCTTTTTTTGACCATTTCTCCGGCTCTTTTGCCGAAGCAATATCTTCGGTCATCGATGATAGATCCGGGTAAACTTCGTTAATGTAATTCTTCTGTTCAGTTAAAAATTCTATCATGGCGTTGATTTGTAATTTTTTAATAATTATTAATGAATCTATCTCATTTTTTTGAATAATAAAACTGGTATTATTTGTATTTTGGAGACAAGCAAGAAGATAAATTTTATGAATGGCAATAATCCGCATTTTCAAAAAGATAAATGCTCTTGCTGATATTACAAAGTCAATCTGCAAATTGCACGGAAAACTGAATATTTTACGCGCGGAATGATAATACATTGAGTAGGAATATGCGAAATACCAGTCGGGATTAATTCTCATTGCGATCTGAGGGGGAAGTTATGAAGTCTACAAATGATTTCGCAATTATTAAAAGCATGTTGGCAGGTAAAAATTTTTTTATTAATCCAGTTTTAAAGTGCTCAAAAAAAAACGCGGCCCGGTGATAATCTTGCTAAATGATTCATCTTTGGCTAAGTTTCTCTATATTCATGGTAATTGATTGAACAATCTAAGAAAATGCAAAAATTTAATCTTCAGCGGAATTATCTCATAGAATAAAGTTAAAAAATGCAGAGGAGTTTTTTATGTCCAGGGAAATGATTCTAGAAAAAATTGATCAGGCTGTAAAAATATTGAACGAAAAAGATGTTGATATGTGGATGACCTACGTGCGTGAAACAGGAACTATGAAAGATCCAATGATGGATATGATAGTTGGAACGAATGCTACTTGGCAATCAGCATTTATCATTACAAAAAACGGGGACACACACGCTATTGTAGGTTCTCTTGAGCTTGCCAATATGAAAACAATCGGGACATATAAAAATATTCATAGTTATTTAAAATCAGTAAAAGAACCTTTACTTGAGGTTCTTAACGAATATAAACCAAATAAGATTGCCCTCAACTTTTCGCGGAATTCCACACTGGCAGACGGTCTTACACATGGAGTGTATCTGGAATTAATAGATCATCTGAAGGATAAAAAATATGCTAATGCTTTTATTTCATCAGAAGAGATTGTTGCGGCGCTCCGGGGGAGAAAATCTCATACTGAACTTGACCTGATGAAGGAAGCCATCAAAGAGACATTAAAAATATTTGATGAAGTAACAAAATATTTAAAACCGGGACTTACGGAAAAACAGGTTGCGGCTTTTGTTCATGATCTTACCGAGAAAAGAGGTTTTGGTCTTGCATGGGATAAAGAATATTGCCCTTCGGTTTTTACAGGTCCCGATACAGCAGGCGCTCATTCCGGACCGACTGACCGAATCATCGAACCCGGCCATGTTATCAATATGGATTTCGGAATCAAGTATAAAGATTACTGTTCTGATCTTCAAAGAACCTGGTATGTTCTGAATCAGAAAGAGGATAAAGCTCCATCAGAAGTTGAACGAGGATTCAATGTAATCGTTGAATCAATTACCCGTTCTGCTAATGAATTAAAGCCGGGTAAAAAAGGATTTGAGATTGATGAGATCGCCCGTAATTATATTCAGATCCAGGGTTACTCCGAGTATCCGCACGGACTTGGTCATCAGGTGGGAAAGTTTTGCCATGACGGCGGATGTCTTCTTGGTCCGAAATGGGATCGCTACGGAAATGTTCCTTTTTTAGAAGTGGAGGAGGGAAATGTTTTCACAATTGAACCCCGTTTAACGATTCCAAATTACGGCATTGCCACCGTTGAAGAAGAAGTTGTAGTAACTAAAACCGGCTGTGAGTTTTTGTCTGAAAGACAGGAGGAAATTTATTTGATAAAATAATCCCAAAGTTTATTCGGTAACATATTAATACTGTTCATTCAGCTTTATTACGGCATTTGCAAATTGTCTCAAGTTGTATCTCGTCAAGAGAAATTCACAGAATTAATTTTATCATCGTAATGAAAAGGAGGATTATCAATGAACTCAACATTTAAAAATGTTTTAATTCCGGTATTTCTTATTCTGCTTATTTGTTCTATTAAAACCTTCTCTCAAGGTGTTACCACCGCTTCAATGAACGGAATTGTAAAAGACGTTAACGGCGAAGTGCTTCCATCAGCTAATATTCTCGCAGAACATGTTCCCTCGGGTACAAAGTACGGGGCATTTACTACAGCCGACGGAAGATTCAGTCTGCCGAACTTAAAAATAGGCGGTCCGTATTCCGTTACCGTTACTTATGTCGGCTATAAAAAAGAAACGCAAGAAAATGTATACTTAAATCTTGGTCAAAATTTTCGGGTAGAATTTGCTCTGCAGCCGGAAGCGGTGAGTATGAAAGAAATAACCGTTGCAGCGGAAAAGGACAACACCTTAAATAGCAGCAGGACGGGTGCCGCAACTTTCATTTCATCCTCACAAGTAGCAGAGCTTCCCTCTATCAAAAGAAGTTCAAGGGATATTATCAGATTAGATCCCCGCAGTGATGGCAATTATAGTTTTGGCGGAAAGAACTGGCTGTACAATAATATTTCTTTGGATGGTTCATATTTCAATAATTCATTCGGATTGGACGATCCGGCGCCCGGCGGTCAGACAAACGCAGAACCGGTTCCATTCGACGCGATTGCCGAGGTTCAGGTATCCGTTGCGCCGTTTGATGTTAGAGAGGGGGGATTCACCGGCGCAGGTATTAATACGGTTACAAAGAGCGGAACTAATCAATATAAGGCCTCGCTATATAGTTTTATGAGGAATGAGAATTTTGTCGGCAATAGTGTTTCCGGTAATAAAGTTGTTGCCAATCCGAGCCTTTCCTATAACCAGTCCGGATTTACTGCAAGCGGCCCGATTATCGAGAATAAATTATTCATTTTTATGAACGGAGAGGTCGAAAGAAGAGAAGATCCCGGAAGCAATTTTGCAGCCAATCGAGGCTCTGCCGGATTTGGTATTTCGAGAGTTCAATCTTCGGTAATGGATCAAATAAAACAAAGAATGATATCTGTTTACGGTTACGATCCGGGACCTTATGAAAATTACACCAATCATACTGATAATGAAAAGTTCCTTGTTAAATTCGATTGGAATATTAATGAGTACAATGCTTTTACATTCCGGTATAACTATCTGAATGCGCGCCGTGATTTACCGCCGCATCCTTTTGCAATCAGCTTTAACGGTACCGGCCGCGGACCAAATGAAAACACCCTTCCATTCCAAAGCGCCGGCTACAGAATTAATAATCAATTGAACTCATTTGCCGCTGAATTGAACAGCAGAGGCAACCAATGGGCAAACAGATTTTTCGCAAGTTATAACCGGTTTAGAGATTTCCGTGAGGCAAATACAAGTAAAATATATCCAACGGTTGAAATAGCTGAAAATGGTATTACGTATACTACACTTGGCCAGGAGCCATTTTCAATACACAATATTCTTGACCAAGATGTATTACAATTAACAAACAATTTCAGTTACTTTGCCGGAAATCATGTTATAACAGCCGGAGTGAATTTTGAGTATTTCAAATTCTATAATTCCTTTAATCTTTTCTATGCCGGATTGTTCATGGTCCCTGCGCAATTTGGAGGAACAACATTTACATCTCTTGCCGATTTCTTTGTTCTTACGGACCGCACTAAACCTGGCTTCGTGGATTTTAATAAAATTGCAGCCGATGCGGTTAAAAACCCGTTCAAAGGTGAAGATATCAAAGTCGGCCAGCTGGCATTTTATATTCAAGATGAACACATATCGTCAGAAAATTTGACGGTAACTTACGGGTTGCGGGTTGATATACCGATGTACTTTAATGATATGGTGGATAATCCTTTCTCGAGATCTTTAAAGCTTCTTGATGCTGACGGAAAGCCGGAAATAGTTGACCAAAGCAAACTTCCATCAGCTAAACCACTGTACTCACCGCGTATCGGGTTTAACTGGGATGTAACAGGAGACCGCTCCACACAAGTGCGCGGAGGAACCGGAGTATTCACCGGCAGACTTCCTTTTGTTTGGATTGGCAACAACATTTCTAATCCGGGATGGAATCCTAATTTACCCCCTCATCAGCAGACATTTTTCTTAAACGCAATGGCTCCGGATTTTCAATGGCCGCAGGCGTGGACTACAAATCTTGCCGTTGATCATATGCTTCCGTGGGATGTTCTCGGCACACTTGAATTTATCTACAGCCAGGATATCAATGGTATTTACGTCAGGGACGCAAACTTATCCAGACCAACCCGGACCCTGCCTGACGGACGACCTTATTACGGTAGTGGTCCGTTAAATACCAGTATAGGCGGCGCTTATGTAATTGATAATGCGACTGAAGGTTACAATTACAGTATAACAGCGCAGTTAAGAAAGAATTTTGATTTTGGTCTCAATACTAGTTTAGCATATACTTTCCTCGACGCTAGAAATTTAATGAAGTCAACTGAAATTGCCCTGGATTTATTCGGGAACACACCGACCAGCGGAAATCCAAATAAACCATTGCTCGGTTATTCTGAATTTGGCAACCGTCACCGCATCATAGCAAATGCAACATACCGTCATGTATGGTCTGAAAACTGGGCGACCAGCATCGGAGTTTTTATTGAAGTTGCGGAAGGGAACCGGTTTGCGGGCGCCGGCGGTAATAGATATTCCTACATATATTCCGGTGATCTTAACGGAGACGGATCGGGATCAAACGATTTAATCTATATTCCGAGAAATCAAAATGATATTAATTTTGATGGCACAGCTGCTGAAGTGAGTGCGCAATGGAATGCACTCAACGCATTCATTGAACAGGACAACTACTTAAAATCTCACAGAGGTCAAATCGCAGAACGTTTCGGCGGAATAAATCCATGGTTCAGTAATATGGATTTAAGATTGCTTCAGGATTTTTCATTTTTAATGGGAAACAAGAAACAGACAATCCAATTAAGTGTTGATATTCTGAATGTTGCTAATCTGTTAAACTCAAATTGGGGTGTTAGACAAGTAGCTAATTCAGCCGCAACCTCACCTCTTCAGTTTGTTAAATTTAATTCACAAGGCGCGCCCGTATTTAAATTCAATACAAGCTTAAAGCAAACGTTCCAGGATGATCCGAGCGTATTCTCGCGCTGGCAGCTGCAGGTTGGCATAAGATATTTATTTAATTGATTTATTGATTTGATGCGCCGTGCAAAAACTCCCTTAATTCAAGGGAGTTTTTTTTTGCGAAGTATGAACTGTGAGATCTTGGGCCGGCATCAATTGCGCAGAAAATGATAAATGACCGGGATTTGTAAAATAGGATTGCGTTAAAATAAATTATTAACGCTTTGAGTAGGAAGAAAGATATTTTTCTAATCCGTTCAGGCAGGTTATATAATGAACATTTCCGTAAGCGGATAAAATGTTTGACCGTTCTTCGGCAAGCGACTGCCCTCCAACCAAAATTTCCTGGGAAGGAAAATTCATCTTGATCGTCTCAATAAGTTTGATCAGCCTGTTAACATTAATATAAAAACTGCTTGATATTCCGACCAGATCGGGTTTTTTCTCTCTTATCAGCTGAATAACTTCCTGTTCGGGCGTATTTGATCCGGCAAATATTGTATCCCAGCCGTTGGCTTCAAAATAGCCCGCAACCATCCTTGCGCCGAGTTCATGGAATTCTTTATCGATACAAGTGATCAGGGCGAGGCTTCCCGACTTTTCAGTGTTATCAAAAAAAGTTGAGACGTAATCGATCAAGCCTTCGGTAATTTTAGTGGCCACGTGTTCATCAGCGATAGTACATCTTTCCTTTTCCCACATTTGCCCGATTCTGTACATAGAGCGCTGAAATAGCTGCATGTATATCTCCTTGATACTGACCTCTTCGTCTATCAATTTCCGGACTATCAGCAGACACTGTTTTCTGTCCCCCTCCAGAAGAGCGTTCATATAATGCAAATAAACAGTTTCAGTTATCACTATTTCTTAACTATGTCATTGGACTGTTAGTTAAACGAAAAAGGGGGGTAAAAGATTCCACTTCAGGAAGAATTTTTTGCCGGCTTTTTTTTCTTGTTGATGAGACGGGAGATGCGGTAGCTGGTATAAGCAAAGAATGGCGCGGCAATAACATCAATCGTATAATGAACGTGCTGAACAAGTACGGCAAAAGCAATAAGTATTGTACAGATTAAAAATAATGTTTTTAGTTTTTTGCTTCTGGCTGTAAGGAAGAAGAGAAACATTGTTGATGTGTGGCCTGAAAAAAACAAATCGCGCAATAATGTCGTTCCGCCTCCGAAAAATTCAACGAATGGGTCTGTTAAAGGAATAATATGGACCGGTTCGTTTAAAGGTAGAAAATAAATTGTAATTATACGCAGCGCACCGATTAAAGTATATGACTGAAGTGCAGTCAGCATTCTTGCCGGATGAAAAGTTAAAAAAATCAATGCCGTGATAAGTCCCAGGTAGATCAACACAAATGTAAACCATGTGAGATCTACCGGATTAAAGGAGGAGAGGAAAGGATCGTTGATTGTGAATCCCGGGCGGCGTTCATTATAAGCAAGAAAATTTGCCAGTAAAAAGAGTACTAAGGCAAGCAAAATGAGAGTGAGAGCCGTTCTTATTCTGAACGATTTGTCGGATAAGGCAACTTGCCAGACAGATTTTATTTCTGAGAGTTTACTCAATTATTTGAACGTTTTCTCTAAAAAGGATGCCGAGAAAATAGTTAAAGTACGGTTCAACTTCTATATTAAACCGGGATTAACCTCCAATTTTTCTTTTATAATTGATCCGCCACTTCAGGCTCCACGTAACTCCCTCATCAGCGGAGATTTCCCAATCCCATGTGAGAGAATCTGACGATATATTATAGAAGACCATCCGCTGAAAAATTTTTTCCCCTTCCGTTGTCTGAAAAGAACGGGACAGGACCATTTTGTCATCTGTGAAAGCGCCTGTAAAATCCAAATAACCTCCCTGATTATCAACCCAGGTCTGCCGCCATCTGTTTAAGGCCGGATTAAAAACCGAAACACTTTTTCCCTTGAATGCCGGATTGCCCCCGCCCGTAAAATTTTCCTCTATTACACAGCCGCCGAGAATTTTTCTAACAGAGTTAGTGCCGTTGAAAATATTTCCTGATTGATCTTTCCACTCGAGATTCCACTCACCAACCCAGAAGTCAAATTGATTTGATTCCGGAGAAGAGCAGGGGGCCGGGATCTGCTGAGCATTATGGTTAAATGAGAGGAAAATTGTCGTAAGAAAAATTAAATATATATTCATGTATTATCCTTCTTTTGTATTCGAAGCAAATTATACCGAAAGAAAGTATGAATCAAGGTATTGTTATCAGGATAGCTTTCGAAAAAATTTCATGAAAAATGCAATCATCCGGTGTCCTAAATCGGCGTCTTTTATAAACATCATCGGACAGCCGGAGCGTATAACAATGAGTCCGTTTTCATCGCCAAGCTTTGCAGCCGGTTCAGAAAAACTTCCTGTGCCAAATGATCTGTGAAACCAAATCCTGGAAATTCCGCTCTCAATACACTGCTCAACAACATCAACTGACGCTGAAGGATTTGTTGTAATAAAAACTGCGTCCGGTTTTTTAGGTACAGCATTTAATGACGGATAACATTTATCCCCATCGATAGATTCTGCGAAAGGATTTATTGGATAGACAGTGTAACCGGAGGTTTTTAATTTTTTGTAGATAGCATTACCGACCTCTGTTTTTGGATTCCTGGACACGCCCGCAATGGCTATGATCCTCTGATCGAGGAAGTCTTTTACTTTTTCCTGGTAAGTCATTGAATTTTTCCTTTTTATGTTCTGTATTTATGTAAGCTAATTTCCTCAATTTATGCGCTTGTCCGCGGCAACGGGTAAGTTACAATTTCCTTGCGATAACAACCGGTAATTTAATTACTTCAACATTCCCACCGCCGGCCGCAACGGTTTCAATCAGCAAAATATAAATCCCTATACGGAGCGGCTTTGCGCTGTCATCCATTCCGTCGAAGACAACTGAATTGTTAGAAGAGGAAAGGCGGTTTTCGATAAGAGTTCTAACAAGTCTTCCCTGACTGTCATAGACTTTTATCCGCACCTGGGATAATTGTGCGGATAATTCAAAATTAATAACAGTAAAATCCTCAAAACCGTCACCATCCGGTGAAAATGGATTTGGATTTACTGTAGCAGTTGATTCCCTCGTAATATTCTGTGAGAAAATTGAATTTTGTCTTCCCGGAGTTCCACCCTCACTGCTTACACATGTGTTCCAGTTCGAAAGGGTGTTGGAATCAAATTTGGGATTTAACTTTTCAAGTGATTTATTTTTTGTTGTAACAACATTTTTGCCGTGCCAGGCGGGAGTGTAAATTACTGAATCTATTGTCGTTCCATAGGAATCTTTCAGAACGATTACGGTACCTTCGTTTAATAAAGAAAGGGAAGTTGTGCCGCTAATTGTAATCATGCCTCCTGGTGTAAGGTTTGGATAAATATTAAATATTGATGAACTGGCGCTCAGCACAAAATATTCTTTGGGAGGAAGCAGAAAAAATATGGTGGTCATTTTATATTTACTTGCAGAGCCAACATTAACCTGAAAACCGCTGAGCTGAATTGAATCTTCCGATGCGTTGAAAAATTCGAGATACTCTGAATTTCCCTCTCCCGGATCGTACATAATTTCATTTATCACCAGAGAACCGCGAGAGTAATGAGGCATAATTATTACACTGCTCTTAAATCCGGGCGTGCCGTTTATTACTGTTGAATTTTTCCAATTGCCCGGCTCATTATTTTTACTCAGAATTATTTTTTCATCCGAATATCCCGCTGAATTATCAGCAGTGTAGGAATATGTGTCCAGAATCGAATCGGCTCCGTTCAACAATGATACATCCCGGCCGGTAGAGTTTGACATGCCCGATGAACCAAAATTATTTGTGCTGATCTTTAGAATAATTGCGTTCGCAGGGATAAGTGTTTTATAAATACCCCCATAATAATCATAGCTGCCTTGAAGTATGACTGCGAATTGCCCCGGAGAAAGTTTGGTTCCCCCGATAAACGATGTAAGAATATTGGGGGATGATGTATAGTATTTTATTTTATATCCGGAGATGTCGATTGTATCCGTGGAAGATGTATTATATAGCTCAACGAATTCGCCGTTGGTTTCACCGGGGTAAAACATTATCTCGCTCAATGTTAGGGGCGAACCGGTCTGAGCCGAAGCATGCAGGCGGAAGATTAAGAAAAAAAACGCAAGGGATAGAAAAAAATATTTTCTTTCCATTATATTTTTAATTTGTGATTTCGTCTTAAATAGGATATCCCGGATTCTCAAAACAGTTATACAAAATAAAAAATAACTCTACCGGAATAATAAAAAGCATATCAACAGCAAGTTTTACGATATATTCCCGGCTCAATTAATTTCAATTGTCTCTAAAACCTTAAAATCCTTTTCGCCCTTTTGTGATTGTACGACCCTCGCAAGAACCTTACTGTTTTCAATTAAAAACTGCACTACTGTTACTTCTCCTTCTTTGGAATTCCCGGCTCCTCCCGCATCTATCTGGTAAATTCCTCCTTCTTCAATCGGGAATTTTTTCGGGTTATTCGCATCCCCTTTTACATCCTGAATTTTCATCTTGTAGTAATAATGCGAATGGCCTACAAGGACGGCACGGACTCTATCTTTGTATTTTAAAAGCATGTTCCAAAATTCATCCCGTTCTTTTAAACAAGCATCGAATGAATCGCCGATATGTCTGAATCTTGGAAAAGCAGGTTCGTGGAAAGCGATAAATATATGCTCGGCTGACGCCGATTTGATTTTCTCTTCCACCCAATTGATCCCCGCCTCGTTAATGCAGCCGCTCTTAAAACCTGTGCCCTGATATTGGTCAACAACAATAATGCGGCTGTTTTTGATATCCGTGTAATAACTGATTGTTGAATCATCAAATTTTTGGAAAACATTTTTGTCATTTGTCATTTTTCCGTTGATGAAGTACAGGTAATCTAAATCATGATTGCCCAGCACGGGTAGAAATTTAGTAGATGAGTTTGTGTTCGGAGGAAAAACTTCATTGAATATTCTAAAATTTATCTCCGCGGGATCAAAATCTCCGTTAACGAGTACAAATTCCGACTTCTGTATTTTAGGCTCGGGATTGGTTTTTAATTCTTTTATCTCTATCAACGCTTTTTTAAAATCATCAAATCCGGACCGTGGATCTGCAACAGATGAAAACGACCAGCTCTGTGCGGGCGTAATTCCTGAAAAAACAAAAACCAGAATTGCAATTAACAGCAGTCTATTGTTAACCATTAGGATCTCCGGGGGTAATAACTTTGAAATAATCTATTACAAAGATCGGTAAATATTTCTTTTTGGCGAACAACTATTTTCTTAATTTATCGGCCACAATTATTAATAAATCAGAGTAATTCTATGAAGCGTTTTCTTCTCAGATCTTTTGTGATATTTCTAACAATTTCCGCATCGATTTTCGCGCAGGATAATCCTGTTGTACAGAAAATAATAGAAATTGGAAAAAACGATAATCGAACAATGCAGCATCAGGATATTTTATGCAATCGAATAGGCGGCCGGATTACGGGATCTGATGCTTATAGAACGGCGGTACTCTGGGCAATGAATGAATTGAAAGGGTGGGGTCTCGATGTAAAACTTGAAGAAGTAGGTGAAGTGCCGGTCGGATTCAACCGGGGGCCATGGAGAGGTAAAATGATTAAACCCTCTATGGAAATTTTGGATTTTGTAACTCCTTCTTATACATCAGGAACAAAAGGTGTGCAGAGAGGACCCGCGGTCATTATGCCAAAAACTGATGCACAGTTCGATTCGATGAAGACCTTCATGAAAGGGGCGTGGGTATTAATAGAGGGAGAAAATACCGGATGGCCTCGCGACAGAGATTCAGTGGTAGAGCTTACAAAAAAATTAACTGCTGTCGGAGCTCTTGGCACAATCCAGCTCTCCAAAGTACCCATGAGATGTCTCGATTCCCGATGCGTAAATTCGTGGGATAGTCTTCCGACGCTTTGTGACATTAAACTGCTCGATAGTCAATTCAATGAAATAAAATCCCTTGTAGAAAAAAATCAGGAAGTGATTCTGGAATTTGATATCCGCAATTTCTTCAAACCCGGACCGATAAAGTATAATAACGTGGTTGCTTCAATTCCCGGCAAGGATTTTCCCAATGAATATGTGGTCCTGGGCGCGCATCTGGATTCATATGATATAGCTACCGGAGCGGTGGATAATGCTTCTGGTGTGAGTCCTATGATGGAAGCAGTCCGGATCCTTATGAAGGCTGGAGCCAAACCTAAAAGAACAATTATTTTAGTTCTTTTCGCAAATGAAGAGAGAGGACTCGTTGGTTCAAAATCATGGGTAAACAAGAATAAGAATATTCTCGAAAATATTTCTGTAATGCTGAACAAGGATTTTGGTACTAATCCGATTGTTGGCATCTCTGTTCCAAAAGTAATGTCCGATGAAATGAAAAAAGTTGTTGCGTTAATAGAAAGTGCGGATCTGAAATATCCTTTCAAACTGATTGAAGGAAATCCGTTTAGAAAAGCGGGACGGGGCGGTTCGGATAATTTTTCGTTTATGATGGAGGGGGTTCCTACTCCCGGTTTGCGTTCGGAGGGTCCTCAGGTTTATGGAAAAACCTGGCACACTCCCGCGGATACTTACGATGAAATTATTCCTGACGCGCAGGAAGACGCAGCAATTAAGATTGCGCTGCTCGCATACGGAATTGCAAATTTGGATGATCTTCTTCCGAGAGAAGGCGCTTTTCTGCAGGACGGAATTTATGCTGATCTTAATACAAACAAGGGGAGAATTACTCTCAATCTGGCTTATCAGCATGTCCCTCTGACAGTTGCAAATTTTGTGGGACTCGCCGAAGGAACAATAAAAAACGATGCGCTGGAATTGGGTAAACCGTATTATAACGGAAGTAAATGGCACAGGGTTGTGCCCGGGCATGTTATACAGGCGGGAATGCCTGTAAGCAAAGATACTCTGGAAGGACCGGGTTATGAATTCCCGAACGAAATTTACGTCGGGTTAAGTCATAACAAAGCGGGAATGCTTGGTATGGCAAATTCAGGTCCGCATACAAATGGAAGTCAGTTTTATATTACACTTGCCGACCGTTCATATCTCGACGGCAACTACACATTATTCGGTTATGTTGCAGATGGAATGGATGTAGTAGATAAAATTGTCCAGGGCGATACGATCAGAAGCATCAGCATAACACGTATCGGCAAAAAGGCAAACGATTTTAAAGTAACAGACGAATCATTCAGAAAAATGATTGAAGATGCCAAAGCAAAAGTTAAAGCAGATGCTGAAAAAAGAATTCGTGATGAAGCCGAAGCCGTTAAAAAGAATTTTTCAAACGCCAAAGAAACACCCGGCGGGTTGAAATATATTATAAGGAAAGAAGGTCTTAATAATAAACCTCTGAGCGGATCGGTATTAAAGGTTAAATACAAAGGAAAATTTTTATTATCAGGCAAAGAATTTGTGAGCTCCGGTGCGGATGGAAAACCGGATTCAGCGGATTCCGCAGACATTTTTGA
>PGYS01000195.1 GCA_002839795.1 Ignavibacteriae bacterium HGW-Ignavibacteriae-3
GTAGCAAGAGTATCATAGAATTCCCAGTCATCTTTGAAATGATATCTTCCTCCTGAAGCCGATACACTATTGGGATAATCAACACCAAGAGCCCATCTGCAAAGATCAACTTCGTGAGTGCCGTTGTTAAGAGTTTCACCCGTTCCCCAATGCCAAAACCAGTGCCAGTTATAAGGATGAACATTGTCTTTATAATCTGTGCGCGGGCCCGGACCCTGCCATAAATCCCAGTCAAGATATTCTGGAACAGGCACGACTTTTCCGGTTCCTATGGTGCCGCGGGTATTGCTATACCACGCTTTACCGAGGTACGGTGTGCCGATTATTCCCTCGTGAATTTTTTTCATGATCTCTATTGTGTGAGGAGAAGAGCGCTGCTGATTGCCCAACTGAACAAGCTTGCCGTATTTTTTTTGTGCTTGGACAAGCAGTTCTCCTTCGTACGGATTATGGCTGCTGGGCTTTTCAACAAAGACATGTTTTCCTGATTGCAGCGCCATAATTGACATTATTGCTTGCCAATGCTCGGGCGTTGCAATCGTAACGGCATCAACATCTTTCGATTCAAGAATTTTTCTGAAATCTTTTTCCCTGACCGGAGCCATGTTGAATTTTTTTTCAGCTTCAGCAGCGAATTTATCGAGCTCTCTTCTGTCCACATCACAAACATGGGTGACCATTGTATTATCGCACATTCTAACGCCTTCAAGATGAGCGTATGCCCGTCCGTGCAAACCGATGATGGCAAAATTCATTCTATCATTTGCGCCTATTATTCTTCCGTAGCTTTTGGCTGAAAAACCAACACCGCCCAATGTAACGCCGGCGGCGGCCATTGTACTCTTTTTAATAAACTCTCTGCGTGTTGTCATTCTATTTTCCCGAAAATTTTTTTAAAAATTATTTTTACAATTTTCTGATTTTTATACTTTTAAATGAAACCGCATTACCGTGATCCTGAAATAATATGTGGCCCTCTTTAGCTTCGCCGAAATTCGGCCAGTCTTTGTATTTGCTGTAAGCAACCAATGCGCGCCACATCTGCGTTCCCCGTTCATACTCAACCACTTTCTGATTATTCATCCAATGTTCAACATGATCTCCTTTTACTACAATTCTTGCTCTGTTCCAGAGCCCGATTCCGTTGAAGCGTGTATTTACAGGGGGAATTAAATCATACAAAGAACCGAGAGTTCTATTTCCCTTTACGCCTAATTTAGCATCCGGATGTTTAGCATCATCGAGTATCTGAAATTCACAACCTATTGCTGAACCCGCTCCCTTGTTCAGCTCAGTATCAACAAAATATTTGATGCCGCTGTTGGCGCCGTCGGTAATTCTGAAATCCGCTTCAAGTTCAAAGTTGGCGTATTTTTCAACAGTTACAATGTCTCCGCCGTTTGCCGATTCGGCGCCGCTCGATTCAAGCACCGAAAGAATTCCGTCTTTTATTTCCCATCCGCCTTCGGGGAATTTATCTAACTTCGCACCGCGCCATCCTGAAGTTGTTTTTCCGTCCCAGAGTAATTTCCAGCCATCTTTCTTTTCTCTATCGGTCAGTGAGTTCGGAATATAGCTGAACTGGAGAATTGCATTTTTATCCGGTGTTTTATATTTGCTCAGACCACTCGTTACAATGCGGATATTTTTCCACATCACTTTAATTCCCTCAAGATCTTTGTTTGATCCAATGCTGTGAACCTGCAGACCGATAAAACCTTTCGGGGTCATATCATCAATAATATTTGAGCAGGGAATTCCGTTTACCCATGTTCTAATCGAAAACCCGATGGCTTCAATGCGCACATTGTTCCATTGACCTTTGAAGAAAGCTTTTCTGCCTTTCTCATTCCGCTCAAGACTGTAAAGCCACAGTCGTCTTGCCTCGTCGTAAATTCCGCCGGTCCATGCGCGTTCGGAGGGATCAATTTCTACCTGATAGCCGTGAACCCTGCCATTCTGGTATTCCGGCAGACTTTCGCTTCTGATCTGAACACCTGAATTTAATTTATCATCAACTTTGAATTCCATTTCAAGTATGAAATCGGCAAACGATTCATTTGTGCAGAGAAAACTATTCGGAGAATTCAGAACTGTTTCCCCGATAAGCATGTTATCGGATACAGAATATTTTGCGGTGCCGTTGAGCTGTTTCCAGCCGTCGAGATTTTTTCCGTTGAATATATTGCGCCATCCATCCTGAGCATAGTTAAATTGGGCAACGAGCATTAGGAAAATAATTAAAGATGTGACTTTTTTCATGGCGGGATTCCTATGAATTTTTTTTCAATTATTCTATTCGGTTTTCAATCTAACTCTTTAAATTGATTAACATAACCGCATTGCCCCCTGTTTTTTAATCCGCGAGCTCTCAGGGGATTTTATCTGCTCATCTCAATCAAATCGCCAATTTTTGTGTCCATTTCAAACACATTGTCTTCATTAATTACGGGAGTAAATTCTTTACCGTTTAATTTAAATTTAGCATCAAAGGGGTTTTCCATTCTTATCTTCTCTCCCTTTTCAGAATAGATTTTCACGCTCACCACGGCTCCGTTATTTTTTTTGGCGGAAATTAAAAAGGCGCCTTCGGCCCGCAGGTTTTCAAACGAAGCTTCATCCCACGGTGTTGCGGGAAAAATCCTGATTACTCCGTTAAAACTTTGAAGCAGCAGTTCCTGAAGTGCCGAGGCAAAAGCGAAATTACCTTCAAGTGTAAATGGTCTATATGTAAAATTTGACTTTCCGCTGTTCGACTGATCTCCGTTTAAGTGGAAACTGTTCGGCGAGCAGAAACTTGTTGCAAATATTTTAAGCATTTCGGCGGCCCGCCTTCCATTATGAAGCCGCGCGAAAATATTTGCGGCCCAGGAATATGTATAACCGGTCCATCCGTCTGTACCAAACTGATGAAAATCAGCTACGGAAGCATTTATAATCTGTCTTTCCGGATTTCCCCTGTTCCAGTCAAGCAGTCCAAGAGGATGAATTGCCATTAAATGTGAAAAGTGTCTGTGTGATTCTTTCAATTCAAAACCGGGCGCGATTAATAATTTTGGATATCTTGAGAATAGAGCAAGTTCGGGCCATTCATCATAAATATTTTTCCATTTTAATGATTCTTCTTTTTCATCCAGCGCCGTGGCCATCTCTGACGCCGCTTTATAAAGCCATTTTATAAGAGCGAGATCGAAATTTGTAGTCTTTTGAAACCATGCATAAATAGAATTACTATTGATTTCGGGCGAGGAACTCAAAGGGAGCTTTCTATATCCTTTATCATCTTTCACGGAAATCTGATCAAGATAATTAGCCGCCTCTTTCACCCAGGGATATGCGCGCTGAGCCAAAAAGTCTTTATCCATTGAATAACGCCACTGAAGATAAAAATGATGGGCCAGCCAGACAGACACAGTTGGTCCTAGAGAGTATTGAATCCATCCGCCC